>JACWML010000050.1 GCA_015661395.1 Methanomicrobia archaeon
TGTTTGTTAACGACATCAGGATCGCGACGCTCATTGCGTCGCCAGAACAGCTCAAAGAACTTTGCATCGGATACTTGATCTCTGAGGGAGTCGTCTCAAGTTTTGAAGAGATTCAAAGCATTAACGTCGACTATGATAAGAACGAAGCCTCCATCGTTGTCTCGTCCTTTGATCAGGTCGAGCTCTGGCAGGAAGTGCGCTCTTCAGGCTGCATCGGGATGAAATGGTGGACAAACGAAGATGTGCGCGTTGATTCTGCAGCAACGTTTGAAAAGGTGGTCCTCAAAAATAGCTTGACGCACCTCGACACTCAAGCGCGCAGACAGACACACGGCGTCCACGTTGCTGCGCTATTTGACGCAACGGGCAAGCTACTGGCGCAGGCGGTCGACGTTGGAAGACACAGTGCTGTTGACAAGGTCATTGGAATATACGCAGGCAACGACTTCTCCGACACATTCCTGCTGTCATCCGGTAGGCAACCCGCAGGAATGGTATTGAAAGCGGCGCGGGCAGGCATACCATTGGTCCTATCGAAAGCAGCACCTATTAGCACTGGGGTCGAGGCAGCAGTTCAAGCTGGGGTGACGCTCATATGTTTTGCTACTGGGCGTCAGTTTGCGGCGTATTCACATCCAGAGAGGCTCATCTAGCATTCTAAAGGTCTCTCCTCGTGGCCCAGAGAAAGTCGCAGCGGATTTACGCGGAGTATTTAGACAAGCACGTGATTTGGCTGACCCATAGGCTTATTGGGTGACTCGCCGTTGACTTGCTTGTTCCCGACCGTCTGCGGAGTAACGTGAAGAGGCGATATCCTCGCGGCAGTTCATCGCGCACTGGCGCTCTCTCTTTGGCCGGCCAGTCACGTCGACATGAATGACACCGAACGTGGCTTGACTAACTCCTCCAGAGATGACACCACAGCTTGTTGAGGGTGGCAACATCCCATTGTATCTCTGGACTACCATAACGCTGTTCGTCTTCTCAATCGGCTACCTATCGAAGCACCGCTGACGGATATCCCATATCCCGGTGATTCGGTGAGATCAGCGCGTATAAGCAGGTGCGCACATTTTCTCTCGACTGACTGAATGTGGGCGCGCTTCTAGGGACTGGGCCACATTCAAAAGAAAAACGATTATGCCAAGAGTGTAGGCCTTAGTTTGAAATATCACGCTCCGACGTTATCACAAATATGCCGACTTGTGCCAGTAGATTCTGAAAACGTTTAACAGTCTTGCCGGTCACGCAGCTTCTCAAGCCTATGAGCTGTTCTATCGCGATATTTCGCGTACGACAAAACACCTCGAAATCACTGATGGTCGATAGGTGGATGTTGGGCGTGTCATACCAATCGCGGGGCAAGAATTCGACTTTAGGCATTTGCCCTTTAGTCAATATGTACCACCGTATCCTAAAGTACCCGAAATTAGGGAAGCTCACAATCGCCTTATTTCCGACGCGAAGCATTTCCTTGATCACAAGCGTAGGCTTGTGCACGACTTGAAGGGTCTGGTTCAGCACGATGTAATCGAAAGAAGCATCGTCATAATCTTCAAGCCCTTCATCTATATCGCCGTGGAAGACGGTAAGCCCTTTACGCACGCAAACAGCAATGCATCGATCGTCAATTTCCACGCCGCGAATATCTGAGACTCCGTGTTCTTTGAGCTTGATCAGCAAGTCGCCGTTGCCACAACCGAGGTCAAGTACGCGTGAACCTTCAGAGATAAGACTAACGATGATATCTTGGTCAAATCGTCGCATCATCAGCGCCCGGCGTTTTCTAAGAAACCTGAAATGAGATCGGTAAGCGGGGCCACTTCAAGGAGGAACGCATCGTGCCCGCGCGAAGACTGAACCTCACAGTAGGTGACGTCTATGCGTTTCCTGCGCAATGATCTAACGAGCGCCTTCAATCGCGCAGAGGGAAATAGCCAGTCTGACGAAAACGAAATGATAAACATCTTAGACTTGATCGACGCGAGATCGGGCAGATCGAAGTAGTCCATGGCTTTCGTTATGTAAAGATACGAGTTGGCATCAAAACGCTCGACGAATCGGTTGCCCTTGTAGTGCAGGTAACTCTCGACCTCGAAATCCTCGAAGAAGCCGTAACGGTAACCGTCTACTCCCTTGAGCGCCCGCCCAAACTTTTCGTGCATCGACTCCTCACTGAGGTACGTGATGTGTCCTATCATCCGGGCGAGCGCAAGGCCTGTGCGGGGCGGGGTGCCGTCATAATAATCGCCGTTCTGCCAGCACGGGTCTGCCATGATCGCTTGTCGGCCTACCTCGTTGAACGCTATTCCTTGTGCAGAGAGTCGATTGGCCGCGGCGAGTATCACGGCGGATCGCACGATATCAGGATAATCAACGGCCCACTGCAGCGCCTGCATTCCCCCGATGGATCCACCGACAACAGCCAGGAGGGTTTCAATTCCCAAGCCATCGATGAGACACTTCTGCGCGCGGACCATGTCGCCGACCGTGATGACCGGAAAGCTAAGCCCATAAGGGCGCCCTGTCGCGGGATCGATACTGCCCGGCCCCGTTGATCCGCTGCACCCTCCGAGGACATTGGAACAGATGATGAAGTAGCGCTCTGTGTCGAGTGCCTTTCCTGGTCCGATAAAGTCATACCACCAGCCTTGCTCGCCCTTATCGTTTACAAAACCTGCGTGGGCGCTGCCAGATAAGGCGTGCAGCAGCATTATTGCGTTATCTTTGGCAGCGTTCAGCTGGCCGTATGTTTCGTAGGCGACCTGAACCGACGAAAGCGTCCTTCCGCAGTCTAACTTAAGTGCATCAAACGTGTAATGTTGAGTCCGTGGAATGGCGTCTACGACGTACATGCGAGTGCTTGGTCTATATCCTCAGTGATGTCAGCGACGTCTTCGATCCCCACAGAAAGCCTGATGAAGTCGTCGCCGAGTCCTGCCGCAACTCGTTCTTCGGGGTTCATTTGTTGATGCGTGGTGCTCGCAGGGTGCACCACCAACGATTTCGCATCACCGATATTGGCGAGGTGACTGAAGAGCTTGAGGCTCTCTATGAACTTCACGGCAGCGTCGTACCCACCCTTGACGCCGAATCCGACGAGCGCGCTTGCACCGTTTGGCAAGTACTTCTGCGCTAGTCGATGAGAACGATCGTTGTCTAGTCCAGGGTAGCTCACCCACGAAACGCGTTCATGCTCCTTCAAGAATCGCGCCACAGCAAGCGCATTCGCAGAGTGGCGTTCCATCCTCACGTGGAGTGATTCAAGTCCCTGAAGGATCAGGAAGGCATTAAAGGGGCTCAAAGCTGGACCGATGTCGCGTAGCAGATGGACCCGCGCCTTTAGTATGTACGCGAGTTCTCCGAACGCTTCTGCGTACACAAGCCCGTTGTAGGTTGGGTCAGGTGTGGTAAAATCGGGGAATTTTCCGTTCGTCCAATCAAAGTTTCCCGCATCAACGATGAGCCCCCCGATAGAAGTGCCATGCCCACCCATGAACTTAGTGAGACTATTGACGACGATATCCGCGCCGAAGTCGATTGGTCGGCACAGGATGGGCGTAGTTGCAGTGCCATCGACGATGAGGGGAACGCCGTTGTCGTGCGCTATCTGAGCAATGCGCTCGATGTCGAGAACGTCCAAGGTCGGATTGCCGAGCGTTTCTCCGAAAAAGGCCTTCGTTTTATCATTGACGTACTCATTGTAGTTGTTCGGATCAGTCGAGTCTACCAGGTGGACCGTGATGCCCATTCTTGCCAACGTCGACGAGAACAGGGTGTAGGTACCACCGTACAGTTGTGATGATGACACGATCTCGTCGCCTGGCTTCGCGATGTTGAGGATTGAGAACGCGTTCGCGGCTTGACCGCTCGCAAGCGCCAGCCCGGCTTTACCGCCTTCCAGCAGGGCAACTCGCTGTTCGAGTACGTCATTCGTGGGGTTCATTATGCGCGTGTAGATATTCCCCATCTCTTGGAGCCCAAAAAGTTTTGCAGCGTGTTCTGTGCTATCGAATACGTACGAAGTCGTTTGATAGATCGGAACGGCCCTCGCTTTTGTTGTAGGATCAGCCGATTGCCCTCCGTGAACTGCTATCGTTCCAGGTCTTTGCATGATACACCTCTTTAAACGCAATTATTTTATATAACAATTGTTATAATATAGTTATATAACAATTGTTATAACATATATACGAGCTGTTATATTGAACACTTGAGCATTAAGGTTTCGGAGAAGGCAAAAATAGCATACGGCAAGCCGTTTTATGTGAAGCTGATATCCTATGAGCGACTCATGAAAACACAACGATCGCCCTGTGAAACAGCGGTCTGGAGTATCCTCCCCACCATCCGTTGCGAGGTTTCAAAGGAGCTAGCAAAACTAGGTCTATCGCAAATGATGATTTCGACGCGTCTCGGCATCACGCAGCCAGCGGTCAGCCAATACGTGACGAGCAAAAGGGGGACAGCTGTCGCGGTCAGCGATGACGTAAGGACGCTCATTCAATCGCTAGCTGAAGACGTTGCCGAGGGAAAAGAACTCAACTTGAACGAGCGGATATGTGCGATATGCACACATATCCAGGGCGATGAGAAGTGCACCGCCTTCGGTCACTAGCCATGAATAGCCACCTAAAACGCCTGAAAGAGGAAAACGACGCCGTCATTTTGGCGCACAACTACCAACGCGACGAAGTTCAAGACGCCGCTGATTACGTGGGCGACTCATTCGAACTCTCAAAGATCGCGTCTGAGATCACGTGTGCTGTTATCGTGTTTTGTGGGGTCGATTTTATGGCGGAAAACGCGGCCATCCTCTCACCGGAAAAGCAGGTGCTGCTGCCCGTGAAGGAGGCGACGTGCCCAATGTCGCACATGATCACCCGAAACGACGTGCGACAGCTCAAGAAGCGCTACCCGGGTGCGCCCGTCGTGTGCTATGTGAACACTTCGGCCGCCGTCAAGGCAGAAAGCGACGTGTGCTGTACGTCGGCAAACGCCGTGAAGATCATCAACGCGCTTGATGCAGATCGAATCGTGTTTATTCCCGACCGAAATCTTGGGGACTACCTCGCGACGAAAACCGACAAGGAGATCGTTTCCTGGGACGGCTTCTGTCCGACGCACCAAGTGATTACCTTAGGAGACGTGCTGATCAAACGCGAGGAGGTACCCGACTGTGAGATCGTCGTGCATCCCGAGTGCCGGCCAGAGGTCATAGCAGCAGCTGACTTTGTGTACGGGACCGGCGGCATGCTGCGTCACGCCGCAAAAACTAACGCACGCCACATCGCCATTGGAACCGAAGTGGGCATGCTCCATCGACTCGGGAAGCAGGAACCAACGAAGGAGTTTTCCGCGCTCGCCGAAACAGTGTGTCCGAACATGAAACGCACGCACCTTGAAGATGCTGTCCGGGCGCTCGAGCAGAAGGAATTCCTTGTCACTGTGACCAAGGATGTCCGTACAGGCGCAAAAAAGGCCCTCGACAAGATGCTTGAGATCGGAACTTGAAGTTCGGCACTGTCCGGTGCGGCTTCGTCAAGAACGAAAAGTGCCCTGACATTTTCGCCCATTGATTTTTTGAGGATGCCTAGTTTTCACGGCGCGCCGGGCGAGCAAATTTTATATAACGTTAACGCCGTTAATTATTTGGTGTTTGTCGTGAACGACGCTGTCGCTGAGCTTACAAACAATGAACAGCGTGCCAGAAAACTGAGAGACTATCCCCCCAGTGCCAAACTAGTCTTCAGGACTCTCGAGCGAAACGGCACAATGACCATCAACGACATCGAAAAGCAGACTTATCTACCCCACAGAACGGTGAGATACGCAATCAAGAGGCTAAAAGAAGGCGGCATGGTGACTCAACTCTTTTACATAAAGGACGCACGCCAAAGCCTCTACAGGCTAGCCGAATAGCTCGCAGGCCCCATGAACCAGATTGCACGAGAGGTACATGCGGAGGTTGGTATCGCTCCCGCAACCGTGGGCCGGTGGTGGAAAACGCGCCGCACGCACTTTTTGAGCGCCTCTTAGCACCAGCCATCGTTTTGCTTTCTTTCTTTGTGCTTCTTCCGCCTAAATGGATTATGGATACTCCAAGGTCTACTTGGTGCACGTGGCGATCGTGTTTCCACTAACGCTGAGTGCAGCGTGACGCGGCACAGTAATTGACTAGTATAATATTATAGCGGACTTCGGTTCGTATTTCTCTTAACCATCGCAGGCCGTGTGCTCGCGACGATTTGCTAGAAACCGCATCAAGAGCAACAGCCTGCATCAATCGCTGGTTCATTCTCGCGTTTTTCAAGCAGTGATTTGATCTTGTTGCACACGTCGCAGAGGTGCACTGACAGGGCCCCAGGGTCGTCTTTGTATTCTTCAAGGTAATCGTCGATCACCTCGAGCATCTCGGTGTCTTGTCCTGCCGTTCCCCGTTTGCTCTTGACGTACTGATTGACAGCAGCAGGAGTAACGCCGAGTATTCGTGCGATTTGTGCCTGACTGATCCCTTCCTCCTTCATCCGTAGCGCCATCTCGGCCCGTATCACGGGAAGGACGTGCTGCACAATGATCTCACATCGCGGCCTGATCTTCGACGACCTGTCGGTTTCAGTCATAGCTACAGTAAGTCATATTTCCCGGCTATCTCCTTAAAGACATCTGCCACGTACGATGTCTGGTCCCACGTTAAGCCGTATGTGTTGAGCTTCCACGTGCGCGTCGCTCCCGCAAACTCGCCAACGACGCCCCTCTGTTTCAGCTCGTCGCTGAAGAAGAACCCTCGTCGCTTGTGGGTTGTGGCGATCTTGTCGAAACTGCCCGTGGTATCCACCTTCGTCAAGGTGTGCTTGCGCGGGTGTTCACTCAAGCATTTGTTGCCCTTAATGTCAAGGATCGCGTCGATGACGATGTTCGATTTCGCCACGTACTCCTGCCAGTCATTGATGCGTCTCTGGATGGCGGGGAAGGAGGCCATCATAGCGAGGAGGTTCGCTCCCATGAGCGTGCAGCCGAGCATTTCAACCTCTTTGATGCCAAACTTGCGTCCTGTGACGTCGCCGATCATCTGCGTCGTGCGGAGGACTTGATCAGCATACTCGCTCGTCGTTGCCAGTACGCCGCTTGGCGCAGGAGATGCCATCGACTTGTGCCCGCTGCCGACGACGAAATCGACGCCGAGCGCTTTGCCATCGACCGACTTGATGCCGACGGTATACGCGCCGTTATAGAGGATCGGGACGTCATACTGGTGCGCTGCCTTCGCAGCTCCCGCAATATCGTGCTCGTTTGCAAACGAATAGTCGAAGTGGTCGAGCATCACGAGGGCGGGCTTTTTGCCCTCTTCGCGCGTCACTTCCTCGATCTTCTGCGCGACAGCGTCGCCTGTGACGACGTTATCCTTGTTTAGGGGAACCTCTTTGACCACTGCCCTCGCGTTTTCAACCGCCAAGAACTCGGTATAGTGGGCGAGGGCGGAGACGAGAACAGTATCCCCTTTCTCCGCGAGTGAGAGGCAGACGGCCTGAAAGGCACGACGTGCCCCCGGCGTAACGCGCGCTTCATCCATACTAAGGAACTTGGCGAGATCACTATGGAACTCAGCGATGGCCGGCTTCGTGATCTTGTCGAGGCGGAACGGCTTGCGGCACATGTCGCACGTCGAATAGCCATCGCCGTAGGCGATGAGGGCTTTCATCGCCTCTGCTGTAAGGCGGCCTGCCGCTTGGATCGGATGAATGTTAATGTAGTTCTCTTCGACCTCACGGACGGGTATGCCGTTAATCTTCATTCTCGAAAACTCCTTCCAACCTCAACAGCGCTTCCTTTGCGAGAGCAACCGATTCGCGCGCCTGGGCTCGCTGTTCATCGCTAAACTTATGCAGCGGTGCCGTCTCTCTGAGCAGCACTCGTAGATCGGTGAGCGCAAACAACGCTTCAAAAAGGGTGTCTACCTGTTCACTCATGCTTCAACCTCAAGTTTGTCGTGTACGACGTACCTCTCTCTATTATCTGTCCTCTGTGAAAGACAATTCCTCTCATGTTTAGCGTACAGTACGCGGGCTATTGAACATTCATAAAAGGACAAAATATGCCTACATCTGCACGCTGATTACTGCGGCGGCAAATAGAGCTATGTACGAACAGATTGAACATGCATGAGATTTGCTGCAGGTGTCGATTGATCGACGTAACCGAAACCGGGGGGATGCACGATTCGACTTCTTCTGATCCACGCAGATAAAATCAGCTACAAGGCAACCCAACCAACCAACGTAGCTGAGGACATAGAATCGAAAGAAGACAACATGGAAGACTGTCTTGTCGTTTTTTCGAGCGTGGAGAAGCTCGATGAGCTCAACGCGGCTGGTGTAGCTGAAGCGGCAAAGAACAGCATCGTTGACGTGCTGGGCAGACTCAAAGAAAATCGCGTCATGCTCTTCCCGTTTGCGCATCTTACGAGCACCTTAAGCTCTCCCCAAGTAGCCTTGGAGATACTCATGTCACTTGAGGCTTCGCTGAAGAATGACGGGCTCACCGTGAAGCGAGCACCATTTGGGTGGAACAAGGAATTCGACATCAAGAGTAAGGGACACCCGTTAGCCGTCCTTTCTAAGGTGATCTGCCCGTATGGCAAGATGGAGTGCGATTTCCTATGCCCCTACTGCACGAATCCGATAAAGCTTCAGGACCTTAGTAGCCTGCGTGAGACTCTCCCCACATCGTAGCTAATCTAGGGGCGACGAAAACCGCCACTACGTTCTCATCGAGAGCAACGAGCGATAAATAAAAAAAGGCTAAGCGCGTGCGATAGTGTGGTCATGCGCGGCAGGCGCACGCGAGGCGAGGAGCTACATGTATAGCGAGAAAGTGATGCTGCATTTCATGAACCCGCACAACATGGGAGAGATAGAGAACCCGAGCGGTGTGGGTGTGGTCGGGAACCCGGTGTGCGGGGACCTCATGCAAATTCAGATCAAGGTGGAAGACGGGATTCTCACGGACGTCAAATTCAAGACGTTCGGCTGCGGAGCGGCCATAGCGACGAGCAGCATGGTAACGGATCTGGCGATCGGGAAGACGATTGAAGAGGCGCTGAAGATAACGCGAAATGACGTCGCTGAGAACCTGGAAGGGTTGCCTCCGGTGAAGATGCACTGCTCGAACCTGGCGGCTGATGCCCTGCACGCGGCAATTGA
>JACWML010000008.1 GCA_015661395.1 Methanomicrobia archaeon
GTCGCGCTTGCAGCCGGGCTTACAGAGCTCGCTGCATTTGCCGTCGCCGCTGTGAGAGAGAACACAACCGCAGCCAGAAGCAAAAAAGTCGCGCATTTTCTGCCACGCCAGCTGTGTGTGTGCGCGCGCGCGTTGCTGCAAGATAGTAGCTTGTTCATGGCTTCTCCGGGAAAAATCTGCAACGACGAATAACTCTGTGCGGCCTGCGACGCCTAAGCCATTGTTTTGTGATACTACTTAGCATTTTTTATTCTTACCTGTTTATTTTGGACCCGCTGGGGCGAGCAACGCCTCAAATCTCGTTCATTTTTCGCTGAGGGACGAAAAGGAGAATGAAGAATAAGCGATTTGTCGGCGACTTGTCCCAAACGTTTATAACTCGCTAGAGCTCCGGCATACTCTCCGTGCTTGTCATACGCCCGATCGCCGAATTACCTGGCTTTTGAGCATACTTCAGGTAAATGACGGCAAAGATGAGGAACCAAATCGGAAAAAGTATGTAGCTGGCGTAGTCGTGTACCGCCCAAAGGGCGTTAGCGCCGTAGTAGTATCCAGCTGTGAACAACGACAGCAGCCTTACAAAGTTCTGCAGATACGTGCCAACAACACCTAAAATGAAGAGTCCGAGCAGGGCCTTGTTGCGTGGCTTTCGATCTATGAGCATGAGTCCAAAAATCGCCAGAAATATCGCTAACGAATCGCTTCCAGCGCACCTCGTATCGATGTTCACAACAATGTTAGAACCCATCAGGCTGTTTAGCGTTACGGTGACCCCACTTAGAGTGACTGGCACCCCGGCCAGCTGCAATGTTCGCACGCAGAGAATTGCCGTTGCCGCCGGGAAAGGAGCCGCCACTGCGTTTTCGAGTAGCGCCGGAAAACCGACGGCAACACCGAACACTCCTAGCAGCATGAATGGTACTTTTGAGGCTTTTCCAAAAAAAAGCGCAAATTCGGCGACGACCACAAAAGCAATGGCAAATAGAGTTAATGGAAGCGATTCAACAAAAGTAGCAGCGTAGTACAAGAGTCCAAGGGAGGCGCCAGCAAGTACTACGCCGACGAGCACCCATCGACTATCGGTTCCCGTGCGCGCGGCGTCGACAATGTCCGTTCGCTTCACGTAAACCCACATGACGCACAGAGCTAGAACTGCCCATAAATAGAACCCGTTTTGCTTTAGTGTAGCGTAATTAAGAAGGGGGGCGACGTTGGTAAAAGCGTTCCTGAAGACCAAAAAAGTGAGAGCGAGGCACGCGAAGAGCAGGCCCACCTTCAGCCCGACGCTTTGATTCTGTCTGAGCAGCGAACGATCCATTGGTTTTATGCCTCTAACAAATCGTTTTAAAAAAAATGTGCGACTTAAACAGAACGGCTTGCGGCTAACGACAACCTTAATACTAGTTACGATTTGTGAAAACGTGTATAGATATACTTTTTTGTGCAAACGGCCATGGTTAAAACCCCTGTTGCGATAAGAATTGACGTTGACAGCGCACGAGATATCGCCCTCCTGCCTGAACTTCTTGATTTGTTGACGCGTTATGGCATCAAAGGGACTTTTTTTATAACGACAGGCCCCGACAGGCTAGCGCTCAATTTCTTTAAGCACCTCGCTCATCCGCGAAGTTATGCGCAGTTCGTCAAGTCGAGGCCGCTGAGATACAGGGCCCATAGTCTCAACGGCATCGTGCGCAGCACGCAGGTGGAAGCTGCGTCGCCAGAGATTCTGCAAAGAGCCAAAGAAGATGGACACGAACTGGGACTACACGGGTACGATCACTTCACGTGGATTAGCAAATTGTCAACAATGGATGAGATATCCATCAAACAGTTGATTGCCACCGGCATAACGGCACTCGAGGCTGTAACTGACGCCGAGGCCAAGAGCTTTGCATCACCAGGATTCACTGTTACAAGCGCTCTGCTCCGAGCTATAGAGGCGTTCGATTTCGATTACTCAAGCGATTTCAAGAGCAACGGCCTTACATCTCCATTTTACCCCGAGATAGGTTCGGACACAGGCAGAGTCTTACAAGTGCCCGTTTCGATTGATTCGATCGGTGAGCTTTTCACGAAGGGGTTATCTGCAGACGAGATCAAAACGAGAATATCTGCGTGCGCAGACGTTTGGCACAGCAACCGATTGCCGTTCGTGGTATACGCTCACCCGGCTTACGAACTAGGCTGCCAAAAGGGCCTCTTCGCTTCGGTCCTACAAGACTTACACGAAGACCCGCGCTTTCAGTTCTCAACGCTGGCTCAAATTGCCCGACAATGGAAGGTGCACGTTTGAACTCGCTGAAGATCGCACACATCTATGAGCTCGGTCCGCAGCCGGAAGGGGTATTGCTAGGGGGGATTGAAGTTGCACTGCTTGAATTGTCCAAATCACTCGCAAAACTTGGGCACGAAGTCACGATAGTAAGCGGGGCAAGCAGCAGAGCCACTGAGTTTCGCATTGACGACGTATCAGTCAAGAACGTTGAACTTGGGGGCTCTATGAAACGCACGTGGGATCCTGCAAACCTAAGATTTGCCCGACAGGTCGCATTTCCGTTTGCTACGTTTGCAGCAGATCTCTCCGGGTTTGATATCTACCACGGCCATTTCTACACGTCAGGCGTTGCAGCAAACGTTTTGGCTCGAAAATATGGAGGAGCAGCGGTCAACACACTTCACGGGTCGTACTACGACATCTGGCGCTACATAGAGCCACCTATGATCGCGTCACTCTACCGATTGACAGAACGCACGCTCGCCCCCGCGCTTGCGCGAATGTCCAAGATACAGATTCATACGGGCGCGTACTTCGCCCGCAGAGTCATTGAATGGGGCGCACCCGCCGACAAGGTCGTGACGATACACAACGGCTTCGACCCGCGCGCGTTTCACCCCGACGTTGTTCCCGCAGGATCCCACTCTAACCAAACCGTCCTATTTACCGCGCGAAGACTTGTCGAAAAGAACGGCATAGACTATCTCATTTTGGCCATGCCAGACATCATCGCGCAACACGATGCCCACCTTGTGATCGCCGGAGATGGGCCAGAGAAGCATCGCCTCGAAAGGCTTGTTGGGCAGCACGACCTTCAAGACGCCATATCGTTCATAGGAGCAGTGCCGCACACAAAGTTGCCCCATTACATTTCGGCATCGGATATCGTCGTGATCCCAAGCTTGATGGAAGCGTCAAGTCTCTTTTTAATTGAGTCAATGGCCTGTAAGCGTCCAGTGGTGGCAACGAATGTAGGGGGAATTCCTGAGATACTGAACGACCGCTGCGGCGTGCTCGTGCGCCCACGAGATGTGCTTGCGCTGTCGCAAGGTGTGAATCGGCTCCTAGCTGATCAGAAACTACGAGACGATCTCGCAACAGAGGCTTACGCAGCCGTAAGAGAAGCCCTTACGTGGGATAACATTGCCCGGAGAACTGAGAAGGCGTACACGAAGGCACTTTCGCAGATGGGTAGCTAACGGTAGTAATCAGGGGCCCTTGCTTTTCTGTACTCTACGCAGCGCTTGCACGAATCAAGCGGGAGTATTCCAAAAGCACCGCAGTGCACGTATTTGGTTGCCCCGTATTGCTCGTATCCCATAAACGCCAGACAACCTATATCGGGTTCTACTGTGCTGGTTCCTAAGCCCATGCATCCCCTCAAAAAAATCGTTCATATTATTATTATTTATAAGTTGGCGCTCATTTCGCAAGCAAAACAGCGGTTAGAGGTGGCTCGCAGCGGTCAGGCTCGGGCTATTGTAACGAATCCAGTGTGACCCACTCGTGTCGCAGGGCGAGTACCTCTCTTTCCAAACTGCATTTCCCGCTCAATTACCTCAAACGTCTTGATTTGAGTAAAGCGCGCAAGCGCCTTGCGTGCTTCAAAAGCCTGCTCATAGAACGGAGAGAAGGTTGCGATGAACCCACCGGGCGCCAAATATTCCTTTACCACTCCGATTGCTTTGACGACGTCGTACAAATCGAGCGTGATGACGTCGAACTCTGCCTCTGAGGTCATTTCGAGCACGTCGCCTTCAACGATATCAATGTTCGTCAGTCCTGCGTTTCTGACATTCTGTGCCGCGCGTTTAGCAAAACCACTGTTGATCTCGTACGAAGTCACGTGTTCGGCGACGCTTCCCAAAAAAATCGCTGTGATTCCCGACCCTGCGCCCGCGTCGAGGGCGATATCGTTAGTGTTCAAACCCGTATGAGCGAGTATAATGCCGATGTCCTTCGGCATCATGGGCGCGCCCGTTCGCTTCAAGTGACGAAAATAGTCAGGAGCGCGGGGTTTCAGCACCTTGAATTCCGTGCCCAGGTGCGTGGTAATTATGCTGCCATATTCCAGAGCTTGCAGAATCTCGAGGTTGATAACGCCAGCGTCCGTGTGAAGCTCTCCTTCGGATCTAACTAAGAATTGCCTTTCAGCGTTCGCGACAGAGACCAAAAGCGCGTTCTCTATCATATTTTGCTGCTACTGCCCCTTCAATTTGAGAATGGCATCAGCGAGATCTCCGCCGGAAGTCACCAGGGCTTCTCGCGCCGCATCCTCGCTGACTCCGGCCTGTTCGGTAACTATTTTGACGTCTTCATCGGTCACTTTCGCACGCACTGTGGGCTCCCCTGATATCTGATAGTTCTTGGTCCCTTGCGTAGTCATCACGGTCACCGTTACGTCTTCGAAAATGAGTTCTTTATCAGAAAGCTGGATGATTACCCGCTCGACGTTTTCCAACTCCTCGACGTCGATCCCCATTTGTTTCATCATCTGCTGTATTTTTTTGGGACTCATTCCCCGCATGCCTGGAATCATAGAATCACCCACGTTAATGACACATTCAAAGGATTTTTACGTTATGGTGCTGATTCGGACGGTCTGAACGCAGTATGCGTCTTCAATCAGCCTTACGGAAACCCTGCCTCGTTTTTACTGCCACTCCCTTGTTGAACGCGCACATCTCTAGTGGGCTCAAGAGAGCCCGGCCTGTCGCTATTAGCGCGTCGCGTTCGTCGACCAAGAGCACCTCGTCCTGCGCCCTCAAATCAGGATCAGCACTTATCACGTGTTTTGCAAAGGCCGTTCTTCCCGCCCCGACGAACGGCGCAGATTCGGCGTTCACGATAACTCGCAGCTTCGGATACGAAAAACGTGCGTGGAGCCGACGTGCTCCTAGCTCGCCTAAGGTGAAGAGTCCGTCTGACGCACGCAATGTTGCGACCCGAATTGAGCCGTCGAGAACCTGACTGACCCTTCGCGTTCGCGATAGCGCGAAGGTGACCGTTTCTGGAAAGAGACTCTCTCCGGCACCAGACCCGAACTGATAATCTGCAATGATCCGGACGCGTCGTAGCACAAGCGTTATATCTCCACGCTATGCATTTTAGGTTTATGCCTCTCGAGCCGTTGTCTGCTGAAGAGATGCGGCGCATCGACGAAAACTGCGTCGGGCTCGGCATTTCCAAACTGCAGCTCATGGAAAATGCGGGAAAGGCCGTTGCAGAACGCGTACGGCACGTCTCCAAAGGTTCACGGGGCTCTTCCAAGACAATAGCTATCATCTGCGGTCTAGGGAACAACGGGGGCGACGGCTTCGTTGCGGCTCGGCATCTGTCGCGCGATTTTGCCGTTCACGTGGTGCTAGTTGGCCATGCGAAAGCCCTGAAGACCGAAGAATCACGAACGAACTGGAAGATTTTGGAGCATTTGGATCATTCGGTAACGCTTTGTCAAGGCGCTTCTATTTTTGGCCAAGAAAGTCCTCTCACGAAGTTAGAAGGCTATGATCTTCTTGTCGACGCCATTCTTGGAACAGGGCTAGCAGGGTCCGTGCGCGAGCCAGAACGAACCGTCATTCACCTGATCAATCAAGCAAAAATCAAGACACTGTCGGTTGATGTGCCAAGTGGCTATCGCACAGAGACTGCGGTCGATTCAGATTACGTGGTCGCCTTCCACGGCCTCAAAGCTGGCACACGATCAAAGGGAACCACAGTCTGCGACATTGGGATTCCGCTAGAAGCGGAACTGTGCACTGGCCCGGGAGATTTGTTGCTGCATCGGCGCGCCGACAGTCACAAGGGCGAAAATGGGCGGGTGCTGATTATTGGCGGTGGCCCTTACCCGGGCGCGCCAACATTCGCTGCTATGGCGGCGATGAGAAGCGGGGTCGATATCGTGACTGTTGCCTCACCAAACGCCGAAATCATAGCAGGATTCAGTCCGAACCTCATAGTTCGAAAGATAGGCATCGACCGATTCACCACACGAGACGTTGAGAGTCTAATCGAGCTAATTGCCAAGCACGATTCCGTGGTGCTGGGTCCTGGTCTCGGTGCTAACGCAGAGACGATCCGAGCTGCAAGCGCGCTAATAACTGCTTCTAACAACCTAACGCTCGACGCGGACGCGCTCCGTGGCCTTGCGAGCTCAGAGTACGAGGGCGGTAGAATAGCTGTCACGCCACACCTAGGCGAGTTTGCAGCTCTGACGGGCGCCGAAGTTCCAAGCACGCTTCAAGAAAGAATAGAGGCGGTGAAAGCTTTTTCGCGAGATTGGAACGTAGTAACACTGCTAAAGGCTCGCATCGATATCATTTCAGACGGAACGAAACACAGGCTCAACAAGACCGGTAACGCCGCGATGACGGTCGGGGGTACTGGCGACGTCCTAGCAGGGCTTGTCGGAGCTCTCTCAACGTCCCTAGATAAAATGCAAGCAGCTTCAGCAGCTGCTTACCTTAACGGTCGTGCCGGCGACTTGGCATATTCCCGCTTTGGATACAGCCTCTTGGCAACAGACGTTATTGACTGCATTGCCGATGTTTTGTCTGAAAGATCACAATGATTGGCGCTCCGCCCTCCTGCGAGCCGCCATGTTGTATGTAACAGGGAAGTGCATAATCCGGCTGCAATCAAGCGAAAAACCAACTCGACGAAAGACAGCAAACGAAAACTGTTGAATGATACCGCTCAGCAGCGGGCTGCCAGTGTTCACTCCTTGGGATTTAAAGATGCGCGTGCGCTCGCTCGCTTGACGCCGAGGTAGGCCCACTGGTCGTAAATGCTGGTGTCGTCTTGGTTGTCGATAATTTCGCCTTCGATGCCAAAGTCTAGCATCGTTCTGTAAATGAAGTCAGCCTCTTCTTTCTTTTGCGCGGTAAACAGTAAAAGCCCCTCACTAATGACCTCAGCAGCCTCTGACAATATTTTCTGCCAATCGGGTTTGTTGAACTCGTAAATGGCCCCCAGCATGAAGCCAGCGACGCATCCAAACTCGTGGTACTTGGCGAGTTCGTATTCCGCTAGGTAACGGGCGTCCATCACCAGGGTGTTTTCTTTGGTAAGAGCGCCGTAGAATAACCCCTCACAAACTGCGCATTTATCGTTATCTATTGCATACACATTATATCCAAGCTCGCGGAGCGCAGCGGTGGCCATGCCGTTCCCACAGCATACCTCCAGTATCTCTCCCACATTCAAATCGTAGAATAGCTCGATTTTAGTCTTAAAAAATAGCTGTAAGCGCTCCTGACGCTCAGGCGAGAATGCTATTACCTGAGCTCGTCTTCCGCCGTAACATTCGCAGGATTCACCGCTCACTAGTAGGTCGCACAAAAGTGCGCATACCGCCGCGTGAAAATCGGCTACCTCGATCACAAATGATCGCTTATTGTCGGATTTGGCCCCCTGACCCAGCGCTCTGGCATACCTATCGAACTCTGAATCAAACCGGACTATGTCGGTCACTAACGTCCAAAAATCCTGCTTGAAGGCAATTCCGCGTATTTGGCCGTCACAGATAAACGAAACGATCGCGTCAATCGGTGAATCGAGCATCTCTCGAAGAAGATACTTCGAGAAAGTAGTATCTCTCAGGCCGGCGTACGTGTCGTCGACAAGCAGTACACTTGTCGTGTTAAGCAGCTGCTTCAGATCCATTTCAATGACTCTCGTGTGCGCTTCCGACCGCTTCTTCAAGTGTTAAGCCTTTTCTGGCAAGGTAGCGGTCGATTCCGTCCGCCACACTCTTGAAGACTGACAGATCTCTGGCCACCGCCGACCCGATCTGAATGGCCTTCGCTCCTGCCATAATGAGCTCCAGGGCGTCCTCGTAACTGCTGACCCCCCCAACCCCGACAATAGGGATCCTAAGGGCTTCGTAGAGATCGTAAACACATTTCACCGCTACCGGCCTTATCGCAGTGCCTGAAAGTCCGCCAAATGCGTTGCCCAAGACAGGCCTTCCGCTTTCCACATCGATCGCCATTCCCTTGACGGTGTTTATCGCCACTACAGCGTCAGCTCCACCTTTTTCTGCCGCATGACCTATTTCCGTGATATCAGTAACGTTGGGGGTGAGTTTAACCCATACAGGGAGGTCGACCTGTTTTTTCACGGAGCGCGTTATAGACTGCACCAGTGCCGGCTCTGCGCCAACTTCGATTCCGTATCCCCGGGCGTGGGGGCAGCTTAGGTTAAGCTCGAGGGCGTCGGCGAACCGGCAAAACGTTCTGGCTAGCTCAACGAATTCGTCTGCGTTGGCGCCAAATATGCTGACGATTAGTAGTTTTCGTTCGGCTTCGGCAATCAGCTGCTCAAGTTCGTCGGTAAACGCGAGTCCCGCGTTGGGTAATCCAAGCGCGTTGAGAAATCCGGATGAGGTCTCAACGAGGACGGGTCCGGGATGCCCTTCGCGAGGCGTGAGACCTACTGACTTCGTCACTACACCCCCTGCACCGCACGTCATGATACGCCTTAGAGAAGATGCGGAAGATCCCATGATCCCTGCAGCGAGCACCGTGGGGTTGCTAAGCGTCAGTTTGCCGATACGGACGTCCAATTCATCACTTCCAGCCGACAAACTATAAATTTGCCCCAAGATATATAGAACCGTCTATCGGCACTATAAATAGAATAGACCCCATCGCATCCGTTGCGAAGACTGGCGCAACTAACGACAAAATGAGCCATGGCCCACGTTAAAACTTGGTTTGGAGATATCGAACTACACAACGACGAGATCGTCCGCTCGCAGGTCTTGAAGGCAGACATCGACGCGATGGCACAGCGCTTACAGCGAGAGGACTTTGCCGATTTCGATAAGGAATGCAGAGGTCGTCTCAGGGAGATTGCGATCAAACTTCAAGTTGTCAGCTCCGAGCTCGAATATGTTTCAGTCCTTCGCGCTGTTATGATACAAAGCGCGAAGGAACGGATAGTCACAGCGTTTGCGCAGCCCGACGCGCGCATCATCCAGCTAATCGACGGTATCGACGATATTGATGAGTCGATAAACTTGCTCTCTGAACGACTTTCGGAGTGGTGTTTGCTCACGTCGGAGACGTCCATGCCAGAGGACCTGCTGGAGGCTTTTGTCTCCTCACCTTCCGCACAGTCACCGCTGGCGCAAGAATTTGCCGGTTCCATAAGCCGACTTTGCGAATTGAGACAGGAAATAGCAAACGCCATCGAGCTTGAAATGCGCACCACTGCCCCCAATCTCTCCACGCTCGCTGGCGAACTGCTCGGCGCGCGATTAATCGCTCGAGCAGGTGGTTTAGGATCACTCGCAAGGATGCCAGCTAGCAGGATTCAGGTAATGGGCGCTTCAAAGGCGCTATTCAAGCATATAAAGTACGGCACAAAACCGCCCAAGCACGGAGTTATTTTTCAACATCCGCTTGTTCGCGGCAGTCACCCGAACATCAGAGGAAAGATTGCAAGAATCTTAGCTGCAAAAATAGCCATTGCGGCTCGTTTAGACTTCTATTCAAAAAGGGCCTATCCTGAACTATTAAGCCAATTGGAAAAACGAGTTGGCGAACTGCAGACCGCGGAGCGCAACCCCCAACAACATGAAGATATCACGCCATAAGGTCGCTGGAGTTTTTTTACTAGATAGGCAGTTAGCTACGAAAGGCGAAGCCCTGTACGGGGAGAGAACTTTCGACGGGTACCGGCTTTGGAATCCGCGACGGAGTAAGTTGGCAGCATTATTGATGAAGCAGGCGCAAGTGCCTCTGGCGCCTGAGCAGATTGTGCTCTACTTAGGGGCTGCATCAGGGACGACTGTCTCGCACCTAGCCGATATTGTTTCACTCGTGTACGCCGTAGAGTTTGCGCCACGCGTCGCACGGGACCTCGTTCGTTTGTCGGAGCGCGTGAAGAATATCGTCCCCTTAATCTCAGATGCTGCACAACCTGACTATGGGCCTGTTGTCGAACTTGTTGATCTGTTATACCAGGACGTTGCACAGCCGAGACAAGCTGAAATCGCTGTTAAAAACGCCGAATTGTTCTTGAAACCGCGCGGCCACGCTTGCATTATGATTAAAGCGCGAAGCATAGATGTCACGGCGAAACCTAAAACAGTCTATAAACGAGAAGTCAAGAAATTAGAAGAGCTATTCGACATTGAGTCCGTCCATGAGCTCGAACCGTTTTATAAGGCGCACGCAGCAGTCATTGCACGCTTAGCTTGATTGCGCAAGAATCACTATAGCACGCAGATCGCAGCCTACAGTTTCTTCTTTTTGCCGCGTGCGATTCCAAACCGGCAAAACTTTTTAACGAATCACGTGTATGCTAGTTACAGTTCAATAACGAGGATAAAATGGCACGCAAACCAGCTAAGATGTATAGAAGGGTTACAGGACCCGCCTACACAAGGAAGTCTTATATGGGGGGGATCCCTGGAAGCAAGATTTCACAGTTCGATACCGGCAACCTAAGTGGCGATTTCAAGGTGGCAGTTTCACTCAGCGTTGATGAACCGTGCCAAATACGACATACTGCGCTGGAAGCCGCCAGGATCGCAGCAAACCGTTACCTGATGAAATCAACAGGCAGGCTGAATTTCAGGCTAAAGCTCCGCGTCTATCCGCACCATGTGCTGCGAGAGAACAAGATGGCCACCGGCGCTGGGGCTGATCGGGTTCAGGATGGGATGAGGGGGGCATTTGGAAAGGCAGTAGGAACCGCCGCCCGCGTAGCCTCTGACCAAAAAGTGTTTACGGTGTTTGTAAATCCCCCGAACTTTTTAAAAGCCAAAGAAGCGCTGCGTAGAGCTTCGATGAAAGTGCCACCGCCGTGCAGAATTGTCATAGACGAAGGGTTTGAGCTCATCAAAGCGTGATGCTACCAGGACCGCTGTAAATTGTGATGGTCAGAAGAAGGTGTATAGTACGGATAGTTATGAAAACTACTTGGATCGCGGCATCAAGAACTTGCCTCAGACAACGATAGCCGCGGAACGTTTTTCGATACCCGTACCCCGGGTGTTTATCGAAGGAAGAATGACTGTTTTTGAGAATTTCAGCGAAATCAGCGACGTGTTAAATAGAAATCCTGAGCACGTGCTCAAATTTCTGTTGCGAGAACTCGGAACTGCAGGCAAAGCGGACGGTGGGAGGGTCATTTTTCAGGGCCGTTTTTCGCAAGAGATGATAGCCGCCCTCATCGATGATTATGTTGCGGAGTACGTAATTTGCTCAGAATGCAATAGACCAGACACACACCTAACGAAGACTGATAGAACGGTTATGCTAAAGTGTGACGCGTGCGGCGCTCACAGGCCCATACGGAAACGATATGTGAAGAAGGAAAGCGCGGCCAGTGCGCTTGAAGAGGGGAGCGTCTACGACGTGCGGATCGAAGCCGTCGGCAAGCGAGGAGACGGGATTGCCAAGGTTGGCAAATACTCGCTGTTCGTTCCGGGCGCGCGCAAAGGAGACACCGTAAAGGTACGAGTCAAGAAGATCTCGGGTACTCTCGCATTCACCGAAAAAGTACCGGGTTGAGACATCTAGAGACGGCCTTGAGGCACACAGCCGTCGTGCACAAACCTCCACTTCAAGAGATTTTCGCTTCATCAGGCGCCTCGCTATGCAGGCAGCATCGATGTACCACGGCAATGCGTGAACGCTGGGTTTCTCGCGCCATTTTGCGCACGCCGTAATGCCCAGGCATCGATTGTGGGTTATGAGGGCCCGATGCACCGAAAACGATGCATTTGGTTGGCTCAGAATTTAGGCCTCTATTCAGACGAAAGAAATGCAGGGTGCTCATTGAGAAGGCCCTCCAAGCGGACTTATGCAAAGATAGGCAGATATAGACGCGATGCATCTGCGCAAGGCGCCGATTCTCGTGAAACCCTGCGCCATTGCACCCAACCAGCTATTTGTTGTCCTGCAACAATGGCAAAGACACGTGGAGCGCTGGACTCCACACCGGCGGCATTACTCTCGCAATGGACGATCATGGTCTATTTGAAGATGACAAGGCTCTGCCGAGTCAAGAAGGACGACAAGCGGGCCGGATAAGCTCAAGACAATCACTGAATAACAAGGAACGGGAAGGACAGGCGATGTTCGAAATAGTGACCTCAATATTGAGCGAAGGACCTATTTGCAACGATTGTCTGGGGCGTCAATTTGCAAAATGTTCTACGAACCTCACTAACAAGCAGCGAGGACAGGCGATCCGAATCGTCAAGGCAATGCTTGACAACGCGCCAGTGAACATCCAAGAGTGGGAAGATGCTTATGGCACGTGCTGGGTTTGCGGAGGTCTGTTTAACAATCTGGATTCGTGGGTTGAACGATGTCTGGAACAGCTCCACGACTACGAGTTCGCGAATTTTTTAGTTGGCACTAAACTGACTGGCAGACTCGCTGAGAATGAAGAAATACTGTGGGCTGAGTCTAAAACGACGACAGCCGAGCCGCTCAAATCAGCGTTAAACAGAGAATTGGGCAAGCGTATAGAGCTTCTTACCGGCAAACAGGCAGAATTCAGTAGGCCAGACATCTTGCTCATAGTCGATTTGGCCCGAGACAAGGTTGAGGTCCACGCGAACCCGCTTTTTATGTACGGCCGATACCTAAAGTTCGTCAGGGGGTTGCCACAGACGAAATGGCCGTGTGGCGAGTGCGGCGGAAAAGGCTGCGCAAGGTGCAACTTAACTGGGAAAATGTATCCCGAATCCGTTCAGGAGCTGATAGAAACCCACGTACTTAGCGCAAGCCGTGGCCAAGACGTGATATTTCACGGCGCTGGCAGAGAGGATGTCGACGCCCGCATGCTTGGAAACGGTAGGCCTTTTGTGCTGGAGATAAAATCTCCTCACAAAAGAAAAGTCGACCTTCACGAACTAGAACAGGCGATAAACTCTTCGCAAAAAAAAATCGCGGTAAGTCATTTAGCCTTCGTTGACCACGAAACGGTCGTAAAAGTAAAAAACACCCTGTTGGACAAAGTTTATAGGCTTAAAGTGATATACGAAGATCCGATTCGTAAGGAAAAGTTAAAAGAAGCGCTGAAGCGACTTGAAGGCGATATAGAACAAACAACCCCTCAACGAGTTGTGCATCGCCGTGCAGACTTGAAGCGACACAAGAAAGTGCATTCGGCCGAACTCAGAGGTGATGAGATAATAATTCGGTGCGAAGGTGGACTCTACGTAAAGGAGTTAATATCTGGAGACAATGACAGAACTACTCCGAGCCTTTCAGGTCTTCTCGGCGTAAATGCAAAAGTTGAAGAGCTTGATGTACTAGAAGTTGGCGGAGGTCTCTAATGCCAAGATCACACGGTGAGCGGAGGAAGACGCGGTACAAGCTGAAGAAAACTATCAGGGAACGAGGCATTGCTCCGGTAAGTCACGCAATCAGGAGCTTTGAAGCGGGCCAGAAAGTCCATATCGATCTAGACGCAAGCGTCCATAAGGGCATGCCGAATCCAAAGTTCCACGGCAAGACCGGAACAGTGCTCGGGCAACGCGGCCACGCATACGTCGTGGAAGTGACTGACGGCAATGCTGTAAAGACGGTAATAGCACGCCCGCAGCATCTGAAAGAACAGAAGCAGGCACAATGATAGTAAAGACCGTGTTGGCAGAGGAGAACCTCACGCTTTCTGAGGTAAAAGAGATCTTCCTTGAGCTGACAACGCCTCGTTCCGAAGAAGAGTTCACCTACGAGTTCAGACGGGCCCTCGACCACGTCAAAACTTTTTCAAAACTCACGGGATCGCAAGCCAGGCAGCTCGTCAACGAGCTAAAGAACCTCGAAAAGATGAAAGAGGAGATCGCGATCAGGATCGCTGACATAATGCCGTTGTCCAAGGATGAGGTGCGATCCATCTATGCAAAAGAACGGTTTTCGCTGACAGAAGAGGAACTCAACGAGATACTCGACATCGTAGCACGCTTTTGTTGAGGCCGGGAGCGATCTAAATGAGAGGCGAGAGAGAGCAATATGTCCGCGTGCTAGACTATCTGCCACACGGCCACCCAGACGATCCTCACCCCGTTTACAAGAAGAAACCCATTATCCACGTGGTGGGGGAGGACAATTTCACCCTGCTCGAACTCATTCCACGCGAGAACTACGTTCCGCAGTCGTATGACCGGCTCTATATCGGAGAGGAGGAACGGAGCGAAATCGATCACGTTAAAAGGCGTTTAAGCTATAAGGAACTCACGCACGGTGCAAAGGTTGAGTTGCCTTACGCTCTTGAAATAATTGTCAAAGAGCAAGAGCCCAGGTTTGTGAGCTTCTTCAATGAAGCACAGCCGATAACGACCCGCCTCCATACCCTAGCGCTGCTCCCTGGCGTGGGCAAAAAGCTCATGTGGGAGATTCTTGCGGAACGTAAGAAACGGCCTTTCGATAGTTTTGCCGATATTTCAAACAGAGTGAAGGGCTTGTATCACCCGGAAAAAGTAATGGCGAAAAGAATCGAAGATGAGCTCAAAGATGAGCACGCTAAGTATAAGTTTTTTGCGAAATAGCGAGTGACGCGGCACCCAAAGCGTTCAATGCCCCGTAGAATCGACCGCAGCTACCATAAAGCGAAGTGGGGTCAGCACTTCTTAATAGATGATCAGATTATCGAGAAGATCATCAGCTATGCGGATATAACGCCAACCGAAACGATTTTAGAGATTGGCGGAGGTACCGGGAACCTTACAAGAAAACTTGCCCAGCGGTGCTACAGACTGGTTGTAGTTGAGGCGGATCGGCAGCTGGCGCGGAAGCTCTGTTCGATACCAGGTATCGACGTGCTGCACGCAGACGCTCTAAGGGTTGAATTTCCCCCGTTTGACAAGACAGTCTCTAACCTGCCGTATCAGATATCGTCCGAAGTCACGTTTAAGTTACTAAAGCATCCTTTTACGTGCGGCGTGCTGATGTATCAAAAAGAGTTCGCGCAGCGGATGGTCGCAGCGCCGGGCACGAAGGACTATAGCCGTCTGACGGTCTGCCTCAGCTACATGTCAAAGGTCAAAGTGCTAGCGCGTGTCCCGAACACGGCATTCAATCCGCGCCCTGCAGTTGATTCCGTGATTGTTAAACTGGTCCCGACTAAACCGCGCTTTGAGGTACTCAACGATGTGTTCTTTCATCGCTTCGTTCGCGCGCTCTTCACGCAAAGACGAAAAACGCTAAGAGCTGCACTTCTGGTGACGGCACAGCTGCTTAACGTACAAGCGATGGACCAACTGATCGCCAAATTGCCTCAGCATTGGCTAGTCCGCCGGCCCTACGAACTCTCCCCAGAAGAGATTGCAACTCTGTCGAACGATTCGTTTGAGCTGCATGAAGTGCAAAAGACGAGGGTGCAGCAGCAATAGTTGAATTAAGCAGACGAGAGCAATTATGACGCCCGAAATCGCCAAGGGAACCAAAAAAGTGCATGATCTCAGCGAGCAAGTGCTCGTGCTGCCAGACGTTTATGAGCCGTGTGACGACACGTATATGCTCATGGAAACCGCCTTAAACGAGGTGCGTCCCACTGACTCAGTTTTGGAGGTTGGCACAGGATGTGGAGTCATCGCTAAGAGGGTCGCAGAACGCGCCCGCTGCGTGATCGCGACTGACAAAAACCCGCGCGCGGTCGAAAATGCGAAGTTGAATGGTGTAGAGGCGACTATGGGGAATCTTTTTGCTGATCTAGACAGCCGGTTTGACCTCATCATCTTTAATCCGCCGTACCTGCCTAGCCGGGGTGACATATCACGTGACTGGCAGACCCAGGCTTGGGATGGGGGCCCCTCAGGTAGGGAAGTGATCGTGCAGTTCCTCTCACAGGTTGGTAACTACTTGACCCAAAAGGGCAGGGTGCTTTTAGTGATCTCTTCGATCACCGGCTACAAAGATGTGACAGAGCTAATGCACGTACAGTTTAGGATCGTCAGAGTCATTGCTGAACGCAAGTTCTTTTTTGAGACGCTGTATGTGGTGCTGGGCGCAGAATCTACGCAATCAGAGGGGCAATAAGCGTTGCAATAGAGTTTAAAAAGGGCTTATGAACTTGTAAAATAGCAGTTCATCGACGTAAGTGCCGTTGTCTAGCCGCCCTTTCCTTAGTCTTCTTCCCTCGCTAGCGTAGTTTAAGGAGCGATACAACGCTGCCGCCGCATTTCCGTCGTAGCAGTTCACTTCTATCTTTTTAATGCCCTGCTCCAGAGCGATCTGCTCAAGTGCAACAATCAGCAATTTTCCGAGGCCCTTTCGTTGGAAAGCGGGATGGACCGCGACGCCGAACGAAGCGACGTGGGCGGCTCTCGACTGCGGATCATTCATTATCAGCGTCGCAGAACCAATGATCTTATCTTGGTGCAGGCCAAGCACAGTGATCTCATTCGTGTTGAGTCGGCTTAGCCACTGTTCTTTGTTCTTTACTAGATCAGCAACACGGTATCGCTTTACCAGAAACTCATCGACTTGACTCAGCCACGAGTAAAGGTACTCGTAGCCGCCATTTTGATAATCGTCAATCTGGGCAACTTTCAGTTCGATGGTTGTTCCATCAGCGAGAGTGACGTGGCTCACCGATCTGATGATAGTCCCTCAGGATATTGCTTCAGATTTTGACCTAATGAGTCCCAAAAGCGCTTCAAACTCGTCTTTTAGCCTCAGTGAAGCATCCTGCAGCGCTTTTAACGGATCCTTGGATTCCGTTTTGATATGGAATATTGGATTGCTGATCATCGGATGCTTGACGTCATACGTGGCGCTTTCGACCTGCGGATCTTGAAGCAGCGAGTATTTTAAGGCGTTCAGGAACGTGTGGCCCTCGTCGAGAAATTCTATCTCAGCTTCGTCCTTTGTTGCGCGAATGATCTTAATATTCATTGTCTAGAAGTATTTGAAAAAAGTGGACCGCAAAGCGTCGTTATGCCTTAGATTACGCCCTTTCCGTAGTCCTCCGAGATCTTTCGCGTTTCAATACACTCGCAGCTTGGACATTCGAGCTTGTTCTGCTTCCGCACGAGCGGCATGCGGCATCTCGAGCAGAGCGCCTTTATCACGCCTAGATCCTTTTCAACCGTGCTCAATCTTAAGCTCTTTTCGTCTATTACTCTGGCCTTTATGATGTCTTGCTGGCTAAACTCGGTTTCCAGCTTCGCGACGTATGAGTCCTTCACGTTTGAAATATGAATAGCTCCTTGATCTGCATTTGCGATTTCACGGTTTTCGTGACCTTTTATTCTTGCAATATCAACGAGTACGACGGCATTCTTCAGATCGACCACCCGGCCGACTACGATGTCGCCCGTCTTAAGCATGGGTGGGGTCTCCATAACGGGTAGGACTCGTACCGTTCGGTCTTTCTTGTTAGTTTCGACTTTTCCCGTTACGGCGGCGAATATCTTGCCTCTATCTTCATAGGTCCCATCGCCGGGTAGATATTCTTCAGAAGCACCTATAAGGTCCCCTGGTACAACCATATCCGTCATTTCTTATCCTTTCCTTCCTTCTTAGATTCAAGAACAATAATTCAAAGAACGACTTCGATTCGATAAATTATCGCGTCTACGTATCGTACTGCATCTTTATGAAACTTAAAGGTATGTGCAATGGGCAGTTTGACCGTTATTGCGTCAGTAACGCGGTGCGGCTCGAGATAGCACCGCACAAAGCCGTTTACGACGGCATTGTGAAGCAAGTAGACGACTTTTCCCACACGCACTGACTTGCTTAAGAACGGCCTATCACTGCTTCGCCTCTGGGCTCCGAAGGGAGGATTCATCACGACCGTGTCGAACGAACCTTCAAAGGATTCTATGCTGCTATTTAGCCAAGACACCTGCACACCGAGTAGCTTCGCGTTCGCTCGAGCGACCTCTAGTGCTCGCTCGTCCGAATCAACGCCCGTCGCAATGCCCCCTAGCAGCTCCGCGCCTAGGGCAAGGATACCGGTCCCGCAGCCCAAATCCACCACTGTCAGACCAGCGATGTCACCTCGCATATAGGCAAAATAAAGAAGCTGGGCGGCAATGGGTGCTGAAGTGGTATATTGTTCGCGCGCCGCGGAAGGGGATGTAAACGCTTGCACCTGTTCGAGGATGATTTCAAGCTGACGTTGTCTCATCTTGATACCGTAGAGAGAAGTGGAACGCGCTGTGCGACGGCAAAATTACGGCGATTGCGAGGCGCTATTCCAGTTGGCGGGAGACTTATCGCTTTCTGCTCAACACGTATGCTACAAGAGTCAATCCGGCTAACGCAATGGGTATTTCGAACCCCGGGAGGGGATTGCCGCTCGAACCGCTTGATTGGGCCGTCGCGCTACTCTGCGCAGTGCCGTTGGCGTTCTGGTTCGTTGATGTTGGCGCAATATTAACCGCCGTGTTGACTCCGGCGTAAGCTGTTGCTTGCGTAGTCAAATTGCCTGCCGGATTAGTGCCTGTTACGGTGATGCTAAGTGTTTGGTTATTTGCAAGCGTTTTGCTCGCGATTCCTGTCCAGTCCAGCTGCTGGTGATGCACTACGTTGGGCTGAACGGAGGTGTCACTAGCACTTCCCGTGATTTGGCTTAAATTAGCTGAAAACAGACTTTCTACTTGTGTATAGTTGACGCCAGGGTTTTCAGTCGTAGGATTATCTGTCTGGTGACAGAGGCGACAATTACCCGTTACCATGGCAATGACAGAGAAAGAGTTCCCTGCGTTGACGAGCCCTTTGGCGGAGATTCCTTGTGATCCATAAATTGTTGGAACGAGGTTCAGCGGCGCGTTGTTAACAGTCAACTCAGTTGTCCTCGTGGGTCCGTAAGGATCCTCTGCCCTAACGATGTACTGCCCAGGTGAGAGCTGCGGAGTCATCCACGAGAACAGTATGAAACCATTGGTGGTGTTGTCAGCGTCGAGCGCCCCGCCGTCGGTGACGTTCGCTATTTTCACCCACGACGAGCCGGCGTCGTCGGCCTTGCCGTTTCCGTTTTGGTCGTAGTAATAAGATAACGTGACCGTGCTTCCGTTTCGCGCCACGTTCGCCGACACGAGGACCCTGTCACCTGAACTGACGGTTGTGGGTTGAAGTTGTATGATCGTCGTTGCGGATGTAGGGGTTATGACAGCGCTTATTATCACCAATACCGCGATTGAAGATAGGAGTAGCAGCGTCATTTTGTTCGCCGAGCAGCGTGGCATCCTGGTTACCTCCAATAGTTTCTCAACCATTATCGGCAAGTTCATATATAAAACATTCGAGTGTCCTAATGCGGCACAATCGTTATAATCAAGAACACGAGCCGCAGAATTGCTGAATCGACGAGATACGTTTATTACTGTCGAGAACGCTAAAAAGAATAAGATGAATGACTTCTTTTATCCGAGATCGATAGCCATCATTGGCGCCGCCCGAGAAGAGGACAAAGTGGGACATTCGGTGTTGAAGAACCTCCTCGATGCCAATTTCCAAGGAGAACTTGTTCCCGTCAACCCGAACGCCGATGAGATTTTAGGGTTAAAAACTTTTCACACGGCAAAGAAGGTCGATCTCGCAGTCATAGTCGTTCCAGCAAAAATCGTCCCTGCTGTTTTGGAAGAATCAGCGCGCGTCGGCGTAAAGGCATCAGTAATCATATCAGCAGGATTTCGAGAATCTGGCGCTCAAGGCGCGAAGCTCGAGGCTCAAATTCGGGAGATATCCAAAAAATATGGGATTCGAATCGTCGGTCCCAACTGCTTGGGCATCATGAGCACTGGTGCCAACTTGAACGCTTCCTTCGCGAGCGAGTATCCGGTCAAAGGTGGCATTTCACTAATATCGCAAAGTGGGGCAATCTGCACGTCTTTTCTCGACTGGGCGGCTACTGAAAGCCTTGGCTTTGACAAATTAGTGAGTGTCGGAAACAAGGTCGATGTAGCTGAAGCTGAGCTTTTGGATTACATCGCACGCGATCCTTCGACGCGCGTTGTTGCGCTCTATGTCGAGGGTATTGATAATGGGCGCGAGTTTATGCGGGTCGCGAAAGAGGATTCGAGGCTCAAGCCCGTTATTGCGCTCAAAGCCGGCCGGACCGATATGGGGGCCAAGGCAGCCTCATCTCATACTGGCGCGCTCGCCGGCTCAGATGCCACATATGACGCAGCATTCAAACAGTCAGGGATTTTACGGGTGAATTCGATTGACGAATTCTTCGACAGCGCGAAAGCCTTCTCGCGCTGCCCGATTCCGAAAATTCCCGGTGTAGCTATCATAACGAATGCAGGAGGGCCGGGCGTGCTCGCGAGCGACGCCAGCGGCGAGTGCGGCGTGCCGCTGGCGAACTTCACCAAGGAGACAATAGAAGCACTGCGAAACGCGCTACCTCAAGAGAGCAACATCTACAACCCGATTGACATTCTCGGGGATGCGAAGCCGCGCCGATATGTAGCGACGCTCGAGATCATATTGGCCGATCAAAATGTCGGCACAGTAATCCTGCTTCTCACCCCACAAGCTATGACGGAACCAGAAGAGACCGCCAACCTGATCAACAAGCTATCGTTGCACGCAAGCAAACCTATCATTACCTCGTTCATTGGAGGAAAAGAGCTGAGCAAGGCGCGCGAAAAGTTAAAACGCGGCAGCGCGGCGAACTTTAACAGTCCGGAAACCGCCGTCAGGGCGGCGCGTAACCTCATCAAGTTCAGGGAGATTGCGACATCCTCAGAGGGCGCATCGACGCAGCTAAGAAGCGGGCAGAACCGTGCTGCTTCTCTACGCCTTGAAGGAGTTCGGTCTGAGGGACGAACGACTTTAACAGAAGAAGAAGGCCAAGACGTGCTGCGAGCTTACGGGATCAAAGTCCCTAGAGAGAGAGTCGTTACTCGGCGGGACAAAGTCATTAACGCGGCACGCGAGATCGGATATCCTGTCGTCATAAAGGTGAGCTCGCCAGACATTACCCACAAGACCGACGTAGGGGGGGTCATCACGGGCATAAGCAACGACAGGGCGGCTAAAAACGCTTTCGATCAAATATATGCCAACATCAACAAGCGCATGCCCCAGGCACGTATCGGAGGGGTGATAATCCAAGAGATGGTTCAGGGCGAGGAGGTCATCGTTGGGGTCACTTGCGATCCCCAATTCGGACCCTTTATCACCTTCGGGTTAGGGGGCTTGTATGTGGAAGTGCTAAAAGATGTGTCGCATAGGTTGGCGCCAATAACCGTCGCCGAAGCAAAGCAGATGATTTCAGAAGTCAAATCATACCCGATTCTGTTGGGTGCGCGCGGCAGAAAGGCCCTCGATATCAACGCGGTGGCCGACACGATCGTGCGGGTCAGCCAAATCAGCCAGGACTTCGAAGAAATCCAAGAAATAGAGATCAACCCGCTGATGGTTCAAGAAGATGGCTGCATTGCAGTGGACGCGCTCGTGGTGATAAGCGGGAAACCGTAGTACTAACCGAAAAACTTGAGAGGTGGATAACTTGGAATCTAAGTGCGATGTACCGACACTTGTTATAAGTTCAGTATCTGAACGCAGTGGCAAAACTATAATCGCTTTAGGCATTGCTTTGAACTTTATGGGAGTACTGGGCTTCTATAAGCCTATCCGCGAGAATCTCATCGCAATTGACGGAAATTTGGTCGAGGAGGACGCGTATCTGATGAGGAACGTCCTCAACTTAGAAGAAGAGTCGTTACTTTCGCCTTTTACATATAATCTATTTAAAGGCATCAAAGCTGAGGACATCATCTGCGGCTTAAACCGCATTTGCGGCGACAAGCAGGCAGTTTTGCTCGAGGGGACGAAAGACATTAGCACGGGCTTCATTCACGACATTTCAAGCATCCAGCTTGCTCGAAAACTCGACACCGAGATCTTACTCGTGACCGATATATACTCGCTTGATAAGGTAGCAATGACCAAACTACTTCTCGAAAAGCTCAAGGTCAGGCTCAAAGGTGTTGTATTGAATCAATCACAAGATCCTGGATTCGAAAACTACATGATTAAACGAGGAATAAAAATTGTCGGGTCAATCCCGTTTTTAAAGGAGTTGAAAGCCCTTCACGCCTACGAAATAGCCGAAGAACTTGGTGGAGAAGTCATAGTCGAGGGAGAGGACCGCCTCATCGAGAAGGTCCTGATCGGGGCCATGACGCCGGAATCGGCACTCAAATACTTCAGACAGGTTCCCGCGAAGGCGGTGATCACTGGAGGTGACAGAGCCGATTTGCAGCTTGCCGCGTTGTCGACTTCGACGTCGTGCCTTGTGCTAACTGGAGGACTATACCCCGCTAATCACGTGATTGCGCGAGCCCAAGAACTTGGTGTAAGTGTGATCCTAGTTCACCTAGACACGCTTACGGCAGCCGAACGCGTAGAGAGACTTACAGCACGCATTGATCCGTCCGACAGCCGCAAAATCGGCTTGATAAAAGAAACCGTTCGACAGAACCTCGACACCGATGCACTATGGCGGTAACGCTTTCGGAGCACGACGACGTGCACTCGATTAGAAATGATTTCAGCCGAACGAGAGTGGCTAAGCGCCTCTCTTTCCTCGTATCTTGTTCCTCAGTGCCTTTTTCGACGTCACATCGCCGACAACAAACCCATCAGCATCGAATTGCGGCACGTCCTCGGTTGAACGCGGAGAATTTTTCGCCCGGGTTCTTTCAGGGTCTTCAGGCGCCCGTTCAGACGCGTCCACTTTTATCCTTCTAGCCGGCCGTCGTTCAGAGACTGCGTCAGACGCACTGTCGTGTGAGCGGGCTGCTGGGGGTGACTCATAACTCATTGCAGGAGGATCAAACACGCCGCTGCCTCCAGCTGGATAGCCGTCTCTCCTGAAATGATCTTCCTCGTAGCGGTCTTCTCCCGACCTGTTTTGCGAGAAGACAAAAAAGAGCGCGATGGTTATGAGCGCTGTAATGGCGATTACAAAATATACCCAGCTATTGAGATGGGTTAGGATATCGCCAGCGTTATTCGTCTGACTCCCGGGATCTCCTGCTTTTCCTGCTGCTGCGCTAGCAGTGGTGGGGCTTGCGATTACGAGCGTTGCCGCGTTTTGCTGTGTATCATAAGGGGGCGTCGCCTGATTTGATGGGTCGGTGCCGTTCTTATAAACGACCACACCTATCGTATAGCTACCCACTGGCAAACTCTTTGGCGTGAACGTTACGGAACGCGTTTCGTCCACCTTTAACGCTACGACGGCGCTGTCTGAGGTGACGTTGGTGCCCGCCATGTCCTTATAAATGACGTCAACTCGGACCCCATTGAGAGCGACATTCCCGTTCTGTAGCGTAACGATAACTTGTGGCGTCGCAGCAGATTGTCCAGTAGTAGAAGTTTTTACCGCGGCGATTTTGACAGACGGCGCCGCGGCTTGTTGCGGCGCTAACGGATTGACGTCTTCTAACCGCTTTGTGAAGTTGTTGTATAGGCTGTCAATTTGGTTGAAAATGTTGCCGCCCGTGTCTAGCTGTGCGACAGTTGCTTGGTGTGGGACGACGACTGTCGCTTCTGCTAGTGGTGCAAATGCTATAAGCGCGATAAATGCCCAACTCAGTGACAGTGCAAGCAACGCGAATCGACGCATATCCTAAATCAGCCTTCTTCTTTGCGGGTACGTACTGTTCTGAGGACTTAACGATTGTGTATGGCACGCTGCGTCACGCGGAATTACAACGACGGGGGCGAAAGCACTCACTATAAAAAAAGCCGCGTTGGTGTTATTGCCTTTAAAGGCTTAACTTTTTAAAGCACGCGGTTGAACGCACCACCCGTTTAAAGGAAGACTTTGACGAGGTCTGAATCCTTTATGATCCCTTCAAGTTTTTCGTCTGCGGTGACAACGGGCAAAAGCTCAACGTCGAAACGCCGCATTTGTCTCGCGCATTCGCTTATTCCTGTTTTGTGATAAATTGATTCGTACTCGGCCATCATTATATCCTTTACCGGCACGCTCGGAAGCTCTACTCTGGAAACACCATAGTACAGACTCATCGTGTCCCTGACCGCTTCCCAGGTCCACGCGTCCTCATCCGAGCCGGCGGATAGATCCGCCTTTTCGATTGTATCTTCGATTTTGCTGGCTTTTAAAAGGGCGCTTTCTGTAACGATGCCGACAACCCTGTTTGCCGAGTCAAGCACTGGGCTCGCGTCGGCATTTGCAAGTTTCATGATTTCGCCTACAACATCAACGGGCGTCATCTCCCAAACTGCGACTATTTCGCGAATGATATAATCATCAACGGGTGTCCCAATATCCATATCCGCTATCGCGCCTACAATATCCGTTACCGTAATGAAACCGACGAGTTCTGAGTCATCCACAACTGGCATCCGCCTGATGGTATTTTCTACGAGAATACGAGCCGCATCGTTGATGGTCGCATTCGGAGACACAAAAACGGGCTGTCTTGTCATGAGAAGTGCTATTTGGTCCTCCTCAGGGTTTCGAAATATGTCTCCTCTCGTGACTATGCCTACAAGCTTGTGATTCTTCACAACAGGTAAGCTCGTTATCCCTTTGTCCTTCATAATTTTGAGAGCCGTATCTCGCGATCCTGGAACCTCAACGAAGACAACGTCCCCCGTCATCACATCTTCGACTCTTATCATCTTGGAACCTCAGTACCCGCGGCGGAATTCGGTGCCGACGGGTCATGAACGCGTAGCTTTGAAATCGGTAGCATAAATACCCATTCGCAGCACCCACCAATCTGAGCACGTGTGCGTGTTGCCTGCTGGCCGCGAAGCCTCGCAGGCTCTAGTTGTCGAAACTCACGTTTAAGCACCTCGCCCTCCGTGAGTGAAAAGAGCGATGTCATCGGGACGAGCTCTCCTAACCACGCTACTTATAATGTTCTTAGTCCCGAAGAGGTTGTTTGACCGGTCGTTGAGGACTAGGAGACTAGCTTTCTTGCCAAGATCAATAGAGCCGATTTCGTTAGCAACCCCCATTATCCTAGCATTGTTTAGCGTTGCCATTTCGAGCACTTTGCGGTCGTCGCGCAAAAACGCTTTTGAGGTGAACTCCATTTCTGCAAACATGTTGAGTGAGTTGAACATCACGTTATCCGTGCCGAGCCCAACGGTGGTCGTCTGCAGCATTTGAGCTATTGGTGGATGCAGAAAAGACAATCCGACGCCAGTTACCAGGTTTGACCTAGGACACACCACGATGGGAATGCCGCTTTCAATCTGGTGCTTAGATGCGTAGGTCATATGAATGAGACAATCGGGATTCAAAGCGATCGCGGAAACAATGTCAGAATCATCTTTTTCGCCTGCGTGAATGGCAACAAACTTGCCGCGTGTTCGTGCCTTGTCGATCATTGCTCTGAGTGATGAACTGCTGACATCGCGACTTCCACTTACCCCAAGGCCATGCGCGATATCGAGAATGCTATCAATTTCATCTTCTACTATATAATCCCGCCCGTTATTTGGCCGACCAAGAATCATCACCTGCACTTTTTTCACTGAGTCGATTGCAGTTTTCAGCGCATTAGCGCCGACGGCACCCCCCTCCCTAAAATCCGCAAGTGCGGTCGTCCCACTCGCTAGAGCGTCTAGAAGTGACTGCCGCATCGCCTCGATCAAGGCTTTCGGTGCTGCGTCGCGTAGTGCGCGGTGCTTCAACCCGTGAGGAGGTTTTATGAGAGCATCTAGGCTGTCGAAAGGCACGTCTTTGATTATAGAATCTCCAAGATGGGTATGGGCGTTGATCAAAGCGGGCATGATGATTCCGCTTGCCCTGCAGTTATCTGGCTTAACATTTGACCGTTCTTCTATCTCGGCGATTCTGCCTGATTCCACGTGGACGTAGCCAGTTATCACTTCAAAATCGCTACCGTTTAGAATGCTTCCACCGACGACGTAGTCCATAGCAACGTATAAGTCATAGCAAACTGTATTTGAAACTATGGCGAAAGGGAAGCGCCAAACAGCGGGACCTATGTCCAGCGCTGGTTTGGTGCGATACTACGAATCAGAGGATAAGAACGCTATACATATCAACCCTCGCTCAATCCTCGTAGCGTGCGTCCTCTCAGCAGCAATTATACTGGCGCTGAATTTCATGGTTGCTCGATAGCGGGCGTGCATTTGAGCTGTTTTGGCCGAACGAGCGGCTTTAGAACAAGCTGATATGGCTTGGCGCGAATCCGGAGCATTTTTATTAGAAGATTTCAACACAGCTGCCTAGGAAGCATCAAAGAAACGCTCAGAAACGATTTGCATTTTAACGTTGCTTCGATTACCACGCTCTCGCGCAGGTCACTCTTGATCTCAGTTCCGCTTGAAATAAATGGCGGCGGAGCGGGCTGGCCGACAGCCTTTTGGCAAAAAAGTTGTCAATGAAGAAGCAGTGCACAACTTTAATTGTGTTATTGAACTCGAAACGTGCGTTTTCGCGTGCTGTGCAATCAAAACAGATTTTCGACGTGCCTCCTCTCTATTAGAGATTCTTCGCTACGAAGCTGACACCTTGTAAAGAAATGCAGGGCGGTCGGCATCTGTGCTCCCGCCCCCCCAGATTGTTCCAGCTAAACCTCATGCGCACTTCTGGTCCTGGAACATATAGATGGCATCCCGCTCCGCGCAGCGGCCTACAACAGGAAAGCGCCCGTACCGCACTAAGGACTGTCCGACGTTTGCGAGACAAGGTTTGTCCATGGGGACATAAAGCTTGATAGCCTCGTGCCTGCGAAACGGTCGGAAATTATTGGTCGACTGCCTCAAATGCAAGGATTCACTTCAATAAGAGTTCGACTACGACTGACTAGCCATATTTACAGCTTAAGCCGCAAGCTCAACCCCGACGACGTCCTTATGACAGCAAAGCAATTTTTTACCGTGCCAGAAATTGAGGTCACTATAGCGCTGCTAGATGTGGCTGCCGCCCAAATTGATGCGCTGGCTGACAAGAATATCGGCAATCAAATTAGGCCAGCGGCGGGATGCATTTGACCGTTTCAAGAAACCGTAGCTGTCCGCTTAGTTCTGTAGGCGATGTTTTCCAGCGTCCGACGGTAATTCTGACGGCGCAGTGTAAAAACTTAATAGTAGAGATACAATTACAAATGAAAGTTCATGGTCCGCTTAGCACGAAATCTGATTCGAATCTCATTTTTGGTGGTCATACTCCTGTTAACGGCCACCTATGGCATGGCAAGCGTGCAGAAGCAGGCAGACCCTTGGCTCGATCCCGTTGTGACTAAAGGAGAGTTCGACTCTACCTCGTGGATCGAAGCTAACACACCACCTACGGCTCATTTCGAGGCGGATATCTTCGGCGGGGAGCTAATAATGGGGATGACCACCCGCATTCCTATAGTTGGTGGCGACTGGTCCAACGCGCTAAATCCCATTGCAAATATGAATGCCTCGCAGCAGATCTACCAAACACCCAGCGCGATCGAGGCTTACACTTTGTGCAAACAATACAACTTGACCTATGTTTTCGTTCCGCTTAACAGACTAGTTTTCTGCGGATTTGGCTGGATATCGATTAACGCGACGAAATTTGATAACAGCGAATACTTCAAGCTCCAATATTCAAATGAGGATGTTCGAATCTATCAAGTGGCTTAACATAGCCAAAACTCGCGAACGTTTTGCATCGCTTGACGCTGTGACTGTTCTCAGATATGCCGTCATTGTCGCTCTATTCGTCTTGTTCGTCAGTTATCGTCTGAATGTCCTGGGGGGCTACGTGATACCTACGTACGGAAACACCATGTATCACGTGGGAATAGAACGGCTGACGCTGGAAACGGGGCACTACCCGACGCAGGAACTCTCATACAACGGAGGCTTTCCAAACTTTTACGTTCCGGCATATCGGCTGCTCATAGTGTCGCAGTCGGCGTTTTCCGGAATAGATCCAATGGTGATGTCAGGGCTGATGACGATCGCGCTGGCGATTGCCGTATTTGGGGTAATGTACGCATTCTCGAAGCAGCTTGTAGGAGCGAGCGCAGCCGCTTGCGCCCTGCTTTTCCTCACGCTGTCGCCGGGAATGACGATCTTCACGATTCGGGCACTGCCAGAGCTCCTTGGGCTCGTTATGTTTCCGCTTACTCTCTTTTTTATTCTAAAAAACAGAACAGAAGGGCATTTTCAATTCAACGGATACGTGGCGCTCTCCGTCATCGCAGCCGCAGTAACGGCGCTGACCCATCAAATCACGCTTCTTGTCCTAGCCCTCGTTTTGGCTGTGTACGCCCTCACACAGATCAAAAACAGAAACGAGTTTCTTAAGGCAATTGTCCCCCTCGTTGCATTGATTGCAGTCTATGGGTTGTGGCAAGTCTACTCCTTGCATACCTTAAGCATCCTAGGGATAGCTCAAGTCAAATATCACGAAGGCACCCCGGTGGATTTCTTCGCGAGTGCGTTTAGCGTGGGATTCTTCGACGAAGCTGGGCTGCTTGTCCTTCCTTTTACCGCGATCGGGCTTGTCTGGCTTGAAAGAAACAAGGTCGACAAGCGGTTCTTGTTGTACTCGTGGCTCATAGCTTCCCTCTTGCTTACAAAGAACGATTTGCTTGGAATTGATATATTCATGGACAGATTTCTGACCTTCTTTATTGAGGCGTTAATTATCGTAGGCGGAATTGGAGCATTTGCGGTCCTACAGTTCCTCGACGCCCGGATCGGAAGAGCCGTTGAGCGGAATCCAGAAACGTAGGTATACCATGATACGGCCGCAGCTCGTTCCATATCAGTGCTGGACAGCAGCAACTGGGGTACTCCTGCTGCTCCCTTTACAGTCTTTTTCACTTCCATTACTCTTTATCCTGCCTGGTCTCGGTTTCTATGTGCTTTATAAATCCGGCAAGCAGACAGGCATTTTAGAGGCCATAAGTTACTCCATTTCTCTAACGCTCGTACTAGTGCCGACCGCGGCGACAGTGATGTATCTTACGGGCGTCGGCGTCGCAATGACTGGAGCGGCTCTTGGGCTCGCAGTTATCACAGTCTCGATATTGTCATTTGTTTTTCGAAAAAATAGCGTAAAACCGCCCGAGGCTAACAAAACGACAGACAGGCAGAGTCACAAGTTGGTGTTTCTCGCGCTTCCCATTCTGCTTGCAGTTCTGCTCGCGCTAGTCGTCAGCGTTCCCCTCTCTAAATCACCGGTCGTTAGCGATGAAGGGCTGGTGATGAATCCCACAGAAGCGGGTGACCTGAACTTCCACCTTTCCATTATAGCACGATACGTCGAATCCCCACACATACCGCCGGAAGATCCGTATCTCCCATCGCACTATGTGGATTATGATTTTTTCATGCACGTCTACGTTGGGACACTGAGCGTTGTGACCAGCGTTAGTTCCCTGACGATCTTCAAGATCACGATTCCACTTCTCTTCTTTACCCTTTCAATAAACATCTACGTGCTGTGTAGGAGGACGTTCAATAACGCGACTGCCTTAATCGCTATGATTTTGTACACGGTCGGTGGGGGACTCGCCTGGATTTTGATCCTCGCTCAAAGGCCGAGCGATGTTTTTCCCTACCTGATTTATCAATTTGGCGACACTGCGGCTGTTAAATATGATCAGACTCTGCTGTACTATTTGCTGCCACAACCACAAACATTTGCTTTGGTAATTCTTGCATTTGCGTTTATTTTATGGGTGACTCTGCTAAAGGACCTTAAAGCACGAAATTTGTTGCTTTTTGGGCTCGTGCTGGGCGTGCTGCCCTATTATCATCTCATAACTGCGTTCCCGTTGTATGTAGCTGTTGGCATCTACGTGGTCTACAAATATGCAAGAAGACAGGTTACGTGCGCGAAGTATCACGCAGGCGCTCTCGCAGTTGGGGGTGCTATCGCGTCGCCTCTTCTATTCTTGCTTATCGGGGGACCAACTCAAGTTGCAGTGGCGTTTTCAACTTATTCGCTCTTCTTCATTTTCATCGTGTTCGGACTTATTGCAGTTCTTGCGTGTGCCGGAGCTTATCGGTCGTTGAACAATGAAGCGAGCAAACCGTTCCTGCTTTTCGCCTTTTCCGCCGTAGTAGCCATGAATGTCGTAGCTCTTCCGTTAACTAACAACAGCTATCGGTTCTTGGTGTACTTGTGGCTTCCAGTCGCCCTTTTTGCCAGCTACTATATTTCGACCGTCATAGCCAGACTGACAGCCGCACGCTTTTCATCAGCAAAGTCATCTCTTAAAGTACTCGCCATTGTGGCAGCTCTCATGCTGGCGCTTCCCACGTCGTATCTGCTTTGGGACTTTTATAACAACGAGTCATATGTTCTCGCTTCACCCGCTGAAGTACAAGCTTTGCAGTGGATAAAGGTAAATACGCCGAAAGACGCAATCTTTCTCGAAGCGCCGTCCACTTTTCCGCGCATTCCACTAGAGACCGGAAGGAGGGTGGTTTTTGCAGGCTCCATCTATACGATTCAGTACCACGGCGTCGATTTGCAAACAGAGATAGAAGCACTCATGAACGAGCGCAGCCCCGAATCCCTGAGTCTCACCCTTACGCAGCTCAACGTGTCGTACGTTTTTGTGGGTTCGCGCGAACAACAGTATGAGATCGCTACCACTCTCAAAGATACCAACTATTTTCAGAGCGTGTATTCAAATCCTATGGTTACTATATACAAGGTGAAGAACAGTTAGACCCCGCAATACCGAACCGGTGACTGTTGAGGACTTTGAGTGCAACAGGAGAACCTCGACGTGTACATTGACTTTTCAAGCATCTTGCTCTTCATTCTTGGAATAATCTACTTGGTTTTGCTTCCAGGCTATTTGATCCTTGTCGGCCTCAACGTACGTGATCTTGACGTGATTGAGACGCTGGCCACATCTTTTGGCACAGGGGTGGGGGTCCTAACAGCAATTTCAGTCGCACTCAGCTTAACGGGTAGCGTAGGCCTAACGACTTCCAGCCTGGTTTCGGCCAACGCAGCAGTTTTAGTTGCGTTGTGCTCCGCTTTAGTTTATAAAAGACACAAACGTGCAAAGTAACAAACTAACCATCAAGAACATGAGAAGCGCGAGAATCCAAAGCTGGCGTTAGCAAATTGAGCTATGAAGGACATTGAAGTATTTTTCGTCGGGAGAGCGAATGCGGGCAAGTCAGCGGTACTTAAAGAGCTTTTTGGGCTAAAAACGCGAGTGGGAAGACGTCCCGGCGTGACAAGAGCGCCGGTGAGATATCAACTTGATAATTTTATAGTCATAGATTTGCCTGGAATTGGGTACCGGCTTGGGCTGAACGGTTACCGACGCGTGCTGCGCGATGTGATCGACGGAGAACGGCACAAGCTAAGACCGCTGTCACTAGGCGTGCAAGTCATCGATGGAAAATCATTCCTAGAGATTACAGAACGGCATTTTAAGCCTCTTGACGTTGATTTGTTCGAATATTTGCTCGATTCTGAGATTGACCCTATAGTTGCAATCAACAAAATGGACAAGATCCAAGAGCCCGAAGCCAGCTTAGACAAGATAGTGTCGCAGCTCGGAATGCTCCCCCCATACAAACAGTGGGCCGATCGCGTAGTGCCGATCAGCGCAAAACGACACGACGTCGCCCAACTCAGGTGGTTAATTTCGTACCGGCTACAAAAGATGAAAAACAAAATCGGGGGAAACCAGCTGGTATAGCTTAGTTCAATAACGCAGCTGCCACGGCCTCACCTCTAGAGCAACTCCGCCCCCACCTCAATTCCCGCCTCTTGTCTGCGCGCCCCCCGCATCACTCATTATATACACCTTTTCACAGGCAGATACGGTTCTTTTGGCAATATCACTACCCGAGGGATAACTAGCCTTCCGAACTAATCCACATTGAAAGTCGCTATCTTTGCACGCTATATTCTGCTAGGCTTGCTAGCATTGTCGTAGGCAACGTATTTGACGTTTGAAGAGACAGCATGTAACTGTGCCTCGCCCGTTCACAGCTGCTTTCGATTTGGAAGGGCCCTTGTCTCCGCAAGATAATGCATACGAAGTAATGCACTCAATCAAAGAAGGACCCGCCCTTTTTGAAGTTTTGAGCAGATATGATGACTATCTCGCTATTCGAAACAGACCCAACTATGAACCTGGCGATACGCTGCAGCTGATAGTTCCTTTCATGATCGTTAACGGAATAACAGAGCAGGATGTACGAAAAGCCTCCGCTCGAGCGCAGCTAGTCGGCGGCGCCAGAGAGCTCATCAAGTGGCTGAAGGATGAAATGTGGAACGTGCATATCATTTCGACTAGCTACGAGCAGCACGCTTACAATGTAGCTTCAAAGCTTGACGTTGAGCGTGAAAAAGTGCACTGCACCCGCTTTCCCTTAGATTCGTTGTCCGAAATACTAGAAGAAGGCGAGATTGCGTTGATCCACGAGATTCAAAATAAGATCCTCTCGTTTTATTATAACGCCAACGACGCAGAGACTTCAACATTTGGAAGGTTGGCAACCCAGCTTGATGAGTTCTTCTTTGAAATTGCACCTCGCACGCGGATTAAAGCGATTTTCGATCAGATCACGGTAGTAGGCGGTAAGCGAAAAGTTCAGGCCTTGATGTCTGCGATCGGCATGGGCAAGCAGACAGACACTGCGGTAATCGGCGATAGCATTACGGACTACAGAATGCTCCAGGAGATTCGAAGCGCCGGCGGGATTTCTATTGCATTCAATGGAAACTCTTACGCGTTACCCTATGCCAACATTGGTATGGCATGCGCTGACATTCGTCCCCTTTACCTCGTTTTGACCGCGTTCCGAGAGGGCGGACTCAAATCTGCATTTGACTTAGCTACGTTATGGGAAGTTGAATGTCGCGAATTCGTCAGAGACCCGCGCCTAGTACCAAACCACGCCTTGCGACCGGAGCTAGCGCGTTTTTTTGCTAATGCACACGACAAAGAGTTTCCGCGTTTGAGCGTTTTGAACAAGAGAAACAAAGAACAACTGCAGCAAATAGCAGCAATACACGCCAAATTCCGCAGCCTCATAAGAGGACAAGAGACCGCGCAGCTCGGTTAAAGGCCAAGTGCGGCAAACGTGAAAGGCACTTTTTGGCAGCGCTTGGTTGGAAGACTGCGTAGGTTCACAGTGGTATGGAACTGCGTTCGCAGATCTGAGCCGTCCTGAAAACCGGAGCACGGCGCTTTCTAACCGAGTTAATAAAACGGCGCTGCTTTGCGTAGCACATTACACGACGGGACGCAACTCACTTCAGACAACAGCAGGAGGCTATTGCTCCGCTTTTTTAGCCTTTAAGATCTCATCGAGCGGCTTAGCACCGCTTTTTCCCACCACGAGATTAATCTGACCAGTTTCTGCAGAAATGACGCGACCGCGGACGCTCTTACGCCTTCTTATCCCTGTTTTTTTTGGATGATACCCAACGCCTCCGGAAAGAAGCAGCCTTTTTCGGACCGTCCCCGGAAGATCTCGCCGCATAGCTACGCCATCTTTGTCTGAGCCGCCAGTTATGACAAGCGCATAATCGCTGAGTCCGATCACATCACCATCGAGTGAGTCCCCGATACCTAGACCGAACAGTTTGTTTGCTTGCGCACCTGACACTTCCATCTTGTGTGCGCTCTTCTTGCTTGGGTCAGATATGATTAACCTAAATTCCGCCATTCACACTACTCTCCTATCTGCTGCACGAGCACGAATGTTTGCTTGACAACTTGAAGATCGAACGAGTGGAGTTCACTTGGCCCAAAATGGGTTATCTTTGCGCTTGATCGTCAAAAACTCATCCAGCATCAATCGCTCGCTTTGGTCAAGCGCATCGTAGAGTTCTTGCTCCGTTACCTTTGCGTGCTTTTCAGGCACGTCGACGTAGAGTACGTCCCCTTCATTTATTTGTCTTCCGACTGTGGGTCCATCAATCGAGACTGCGACCTCTTTCCCTGCACCGATCTCGCTAACGTTCTCACCCCTATCTTGCATGCCCTTCAACGTGCCGACCCTGACTCCGTCTTCTCGCACCAGGGAGACACCATTCCTTAGGGTGCCACCGAGCACCTGAATGCCGACTATGGCCGGTTTGTTTTGTCTGAAAACATACCCAGGCAGTATTTTGAATTTGCCGGGCCTCACGATAGTCTCGTAGCGCTTTTTGCCGTACAGGGTTTTTTGTTTTTCGGCCCAGGTCTGATACTCCTCAATCAAGCCGTAGATCACGTCGTTAACAAACAGGCGAACATTCGACTTCTCTGCTGCTTCTTTGGCATCGGGTAAGACACCGACGTTGAAGCCGAGTACAACGGAGAATAACGGATCACTTATAGTCTCAGCTTCAACAACGTCTCGGTGAGAGACGTCGCCTAGATTGGCTATGCTAACAGGGACTTCGTTACGACTTAGCTCTCCTGCAAGCGCTTCTAGAGCGCCGATAGTGTCTGCTTTGATTATGACGCCTATATCTTGAGTGCTGACCGCGATGTCACGCATTTCGGATTCGATGCCATCAACGACTTTATCAATATCGTCCGTCGCAACTCTAAGCGGCGAACCCGCAAGCGCGTTTTCAATGCCCGGGGCTGCTATCTTCACTCCTGCTGCTGCGGTCACTGTCCTAACCCTCTTAAGAACCCCCGTCGATTCTGGTTTCAGCAACGCTCTAATTTTCGTGACGATTGGTCGTCCCAATGCACCGATTACGATCCGATCACCGGCATGGAGAACGCCATCGTATATGATGGTATCAAGGGTCGTGCCGAACCCTTTTTCTTCGTTGATTTCTATTACCGTGCCAAATGCAGGACCGTTAGCGTGAAGCCTCAGATCCTTGTCGAGGAATCGCTGCGCAAGACCAAGCGAAACCATGAGCAGGTCGGGGATGCCTTCGCCCGTTCGCGCGCTTGTTGGAACAACGCCTATGTTTTTAGTGAAATCTCTAATTCTGTCGTAGCGATCTGAACTAAAGCCCAGATTATAGAGCTCCTCTATAAGCACGTATATTCTGTCGTCCAGAAGGCGTTGAGTACGCTCGCTCTGGAGCTTAAACGCGTCCGTGAACATTATATTGTCGTGGGAAAGCCATCCGTGTATTTTGTCAATTTTGTTAGCCGCGACGATAAAGGGCGTTTTATGGCCTTTCAAGATATTGAGACTTTCTGTGGTCTGCGGCTGGAAGCCCTCGTTAATGTCGACAACAAGTATTGCGATGTCTGCTAAAGCGCCCCCGCGTGCGCGCAGCGTCGTAAAAGCGTGATGGCCAGGCGTATCGATGAATAGTAGCCCAGGGAGGTGTATTCCTTCCAAAAGGGAACCGCAAAGCTTTGCAATAACGTCTAACGGGACTTCCGTTGCTCCTATGTGCTGCGTGATTAGGCCGGGTTCTTGGTCAGCAGTGGTAGTGCCCCGAATTTTGTCAAGCATGGTCGTCTTACCGTGATCCACGTGACCGAGCACTGCAACAATAGGTGTCCTAAGGTTATTTGGCATAAAAAGTCCCAACCTACATCAACATCTGCGTTTAAATGCCTTGCGTTCAGGCTGCGTTTTGAGGCGCACCTGGGTGATAATATTTATGGTTTGGGAGCGAAGAATCTAGCTGCATTATCGCGGTAGTGGTGTAGCGGCAGCACAAAGGCTTCCCAAGCCTTTAACCCGGGTTCGAGTCCCGGCTACCGCATTCTCGGCTCGATGCCCTTGTAGTCGGTAACGCGTGTTGGGCGCGTCCTAAAAACGAGACGACGATTTCGACTGGTGCTTTCATAAGGGGTTTGCAAAGTCTAAGTAGCCTCGAGAAAGGAACGTAGAAGTGGCACCTTGCCTAAACTGCGAAAGAGCACCGATTAGCGCCGGTTGACTCGTTCCGCTGCTAGTTTTACGTCATTTGCAGAGATCGTTTTTCGGTCCGCGAGCTTCGTCAGCAAAACGGCCTCTCTGGCAACGCCGCTGCCATGGTCCTCAGCTTTCTCGGCAATCATTTTCACAGCCTTGCGATTGGCCCTTTCAGCTCCAGCCACCTTCATAATTCGCAAAACGACCGCCAGTGGAATTTCTGCCATGATTATCGCTGTCCTTTAAGATCGCTGCGCATAAAAAAGTTATGATTCACATCCAATCGATTACGCGGCCGCAAAATCCCCTTTGTACAAACTTGCAAAAATTGATAAATAACTGGATGCGCTAACCTAACATTCATAGTGTCGTGGAAGGCCACTTTTGTTGCTGGGCATTGCCAACCGCTGGCACTGCACAGTTGAACACGCGCTGCGGCTTGGAGCGATAGCGGGCACAAGCCGTGAACAGAAGGATTGAGACATCTCGCTTAAATGGAAAGACAAATACTCGACAAGCGTGGTTAAAGACTGACCTAGCCTGGGCCGCGTGCGCATTTTGTACGTGATGTCCGATTAACGCTCTCAAAAGATGTTTAAAACCGACGGCTTAAATGCGCTTACATATGGGATATTCGATGCCGGTGTCGGTGTGGCCACAGGGGTTGTTGGATTCCCGGTCACCAAAATCATTGAAAATTTGCGGCCCATTTGGATACCCGCTGCTAATGAAAAGGTCGGGATCGATTTGGCTTTAGGGGCTGCCGCATCGGGCACACGATCAGTTCTTGTAACGAAGCACGTTGGATTGAACGTGGCGTCAGACTCTTTGATTACCGCGGCCACCCACGGAATAGGTGCCGGGCTAGTCGTAATCGCAGGCGACGATCCAGGTGCAAAACTTTCGCAAAACGAGCAAGATTCGAGATATTACGGTAAGATAGCCGAAATCCCGGTAATGGATCCACACAGCGCCCGTAATGCGTATGTTTGTGCGTTAGAGGCTTTTGAACTATCCGCACGACTTTCAGTACCGATAATTGTGCGAATAACAGACAGGCTTCTGAATACGCAGGGCGTAGTTGAGAGGGTGCCGTCTGCACGGCGCGTAAGCAAGAGCATCGAAAAGAGCATCTGGAACCTCACGCATTTGGGTAAGCATCAGCATTTTCTCAGACACACATATCCTAAGATGCTGCAGTTTGCTGAAACAACGGATCTGAACGAACAAGACGGCGCCGGCGCAATCGGCATTATTTCTGCAGGCTATGCATCAACGCTGGTGGATGATACAATCCAGGGACGAGACGATGTAGCGCACCTCAGACTTGGCATTGTCAACCCGCTATGTGAGCGCCGAATTGATTCGTTTCTCGAAGAGCACAACCGAGTCCTAGTCGTCGAAGAGGGCTCACCGCTTATTGAAGAATCCATTCACGCGAAAGTCCTCGGCAAATTGTCGGGACACGTGCCCCGTTTCGGGGAGCTAACGTCAAACGATGTGACTCAAGCGTTGACCTATGTTGAGGCCGATTACATATCGGCAAGGTTTGATGTCGAGACACTCGAAACCAGACGTTACACGGAAGACATCTGCGATGATTGCCCCTTCTTGCCTTTCTACCGCGCTCTTGGCCAAGTCGATGCGATGATTGCAGGAGACATGGGCTGCATAATACGGACCGCCAATCCGCCTTTTAGACTGATCGACGCAGCTTATTCACTCGGCTCAGCAATTGGCGTGGCTTCGGGGTTTGAACAACGCGGACTTGCAATATTAGGAGACTACGCGTTCTTACACAGCGGCATCGCAGCACTAACAAGCGCGGCAGTGTTTAAGCGGAACGTAAAGGTGTTCGTGCTCGAAAACCGAATATCAGCCATAACGGGGGGGCAGCCGGCGCCCGAGATCTCTGATTTGGTCGGTGCCCTATGCCGAAACTATGGTATCACTTACAGGTTAGTGGACGCAGCGGACATGAATGAAACGTCATTTGTAGCTCTTCTGCGAGCCGTAAGCAACTCGACAGGAACCCTCGTCGTCGTAGTACGAGCCGCCTGCTCAAAGTACGGTCCTCGTCAAAACTCCGGGGCTATCGGTACATCACGGTTCTGATTATATCCTCGAGCTCCTCCTGAGAGACTGATTTCTTTGTCTCACAAACGCGTTTTACGTCGTCTAGGATCTGACAGAGCTCATCCCGGGTCGGTCGGTAGCCTAACTGAGCGATGACGTACTGCAGGGCTTTTTTTCCGGTGTGCTTGCCAATGACGATCCGCCTCTTGTTGCCTACTAAGTCAGGCGAGAATAGTTCGTACGTCTCGGCCTCTTCCAGCACGGCCGCTACGTGTATGCCAGATTCATGAGAGAACGCATTCAAACCGACGACTGGTTTGTTCTTCGGCAGGCGCAACCGTGAATGATGTTCGACTGTTTTGGACAGCCCCATCAATTTCGAAAGGTCGTAGGTATCGATTCCAAACTGGAGGCGCAGCGCGACAAGAAGTTCCTCAAGCGGGGTGTTTCCGACTCGTTCCCCTATCCCGTTCACCGTAGTGTGGAGTTGAAACGCCCCGGCTTCGGCAGCCGTGATAGTGTTTGCTACGGCCATACCGAGATCGTTATGGCAATGAATGCAAAGCGGCAGGTTAACGACCGTCTTCATCGCAGACACCAGATCGTAGCACGTAGACGGCCTAAGCGCACCGACGGTATCTGCGATGTTAACATAATCAGCCCCGTGCTCCTCACCTTGTCTAAAAAAGCGCTTAAGCACTTCTAGATTAGTCCGGGTCGCGTCTTCTGCCGCAAACCTCACAATGAGCCCGTGTTCCTTTGCATATTCGAGCGTTGACAGTGCGCACTCCAGCATTTCATCAAAACTGCGATGATACTTGTGCTTGAGATGCAGATCTGAGGTAGCCATGAACAGACCCACCACATCCACATCGCAATCTAACGCTTCATCGATGTCGTGGAAAATCGCTCGCGAAAGGCAGCATATCTTGGTGTTTAGACCCAAATTAGCAATTTTTTTCACCATAGCCTTTTCTTTCGCTGAAACGGCAGGAAACCCCGCTTCTATCATCTCCACGCCAACTGCGTCCAGCTTTGTCGCAATCTCAACTTTTTCGTCAACGCCAAAAACGACACCGGGAGCCTGCTCACCGTCACGCAGCGTGACGTCACAAATCTCTATCTGGCCAATTACTGCCTTGGGCAATGAGGAAGATCCAAAAGGATTCATAGACGACCTGGATGAAGTTCGCTATACACATTCATAGCCGCAACTTAAATATGTTACTAGTCTTCAGAGATCGACTGGTCCAGACGAGGGCCGTCCGCTTCAGCCTTAGTTGCTAAGGTTGACGTCGGCACTCCAGCGCAACGTGGCTGGTTGATCAAGACATAAGTTGATAATCAACAGGCAGCAAATAGTACGCGGTGAATAGTGCTTTGGATGCTCCAAGAACCATTAGCGAGAAGATTCTCTCCAAGGCGTCAGGAAAAGCGGCTAGCGCTAAGGATTTTGTTCTGGCGCGTGTTGACGCAGCAATGGCCCACGATGGTACGAGTGTGCTTGCCGTAAAAGCATTTGAGGACATGGGCGCTTCCTCTGTTTGGGATCCACACAGGGTCACCATTATCTTTGACCATATTGCCCCAGCTAGCACGGAGGTAGCCGCGACCCTTCAAAAAACAATCCGCACGTGGACAAAACGTCAGGGAATTACGAGCTTCTTTGACGTCGGTAATGGGATATGCCATCAACTCATGGTTGAGCACGGGCTCGCCCTTCCAGGCACCTTGGTTGTCGGAGCGGATTCGCACTCTTGCACATACGGAGCATTAGGAGCTTTCGCAACAGGAGTGGGTGCGACCGACATCGCAGAGGTGTTTGCAACAGGAACGCTGTGGTTAAAGGTGCCTGAAACGCTGAAGATTGTGCTCAACGGAAAACTCCGAGACCACGTAACCGCCAAAGACGTGATCCTTAACATTGCAGGGATTATGGGGGCCGATGGCGCGTCGTACAAAGCTCTGGAATTCTATGGTGCTACGACGGCCGACCTAACCTTGGAAAGCAGGCTTACTCTGAGCAATATGGCAGTCGAAGTAGGCGCGAAAGCAGGCATCGTGCCTCCAGATCGTAAGACTTTTGCGTACCTCAAGCACCTTACACCACAAGCGGAGTACCAGCCATGTTATTCTGATGACAATGCCGTGTACGCTGATGAGCTGAACGTCAAGGTCGATGACTTGGGGCCTCAGGTCGCTTGTCCCCATCACGTGGACAACGTGAAGGATGTCGAAGAGGTAGTAGGTACAGCTATTGACCAAGTGTTCATAGGTTCGTGCACGAATGGACGTTATGAAGATCTTCAGGCAGCAGTGGGCATTCTACGTGGTGAGACAGTCGCCGTAAGGACGATCGTCGTTCCAGCATCTAAGCTCGTGCTATTGAATTCTATACGAACGGGGGTTCTAGAGACATTAATTCAAGCCGGGGCTACCGTTTGCAGTCCCGGGTGCGGCCCATGTCTCGGCGCACATAACGGGGTTCTGGGACGGGGAGAGGCTTGTCTTTCAACTTCCAACAGAAATTTCAAGGGGAGGATGGGTGCTGAGGGGCTCGTATACCTTGCCTCTCCCGCTACAGCCGCAGCTTCGGCCCTCAAAGGCGAGATCGCTGATCCGCGACAGTCATAGACAAATCGCCTATCACTCTCTCAATCACGGGATTCAAACGCCGGCCTCTCTCTTGATTTCCTCAATTTGTTCCATCAGGATCTTTTCAACAGCGTCGAGGAGATATTCAAGCGATGGACTTCTGACCGTGAATTTTTTCGGGACACCTTTGTAGGTCACAATGTCGCCCTTACTGATTGAAATCATTGGCTCTCGCACCACAAGCGTCGCCATGAACTCGCTAGTGTCGATTTTTTCGACGTCTAGCTTCCACACTTTTTCGTCGATTTCTTGTTCAATCTCTTGCGCGTTGTGCTGGACCTTATGGGTAAGAAAAGCTATTTTTTGATTGATTAGGTATTCTTCCTGCGCGGACAATAGCAATGACATAGAACCAAGTTGTTTCGGAACTATTAAACACTTCGTCAGGCTTTTTGCGCCCCGAGTCGAATCTGCGTGCCTTGGCAATCCCCATATGCTTTATATCGGTACATCGTCAAGTAGACTATAATGCTCGTCAGGGGAAAAGTGTGGAAGTATGGCGATAATGTCAACACTGATTTGATCATACCCGGCAAGTATCTGAGAACGATGGACGTTAACGTCTTCGCACAACACGCAATGGAGGGCATTGATGCGGAATTTTCACCGCGTGGCGGAGACATAATAGTTGCTGGCAAGAACTTTGGTTGTGGGTCATCACGAGAGCAGGCAGCGCTTGCGCTCAAATACGCCAAGATCGGATGTATCGTTGCGAAATCTTTCGCTCGGATCTTTTTCAGAAATGCAATAAATGTAGGCTTGCCAATTATCGAAGCAGACGCCCTTGATTCTGTTGCAGCAGGTGATGAGATTGAGGTCGACTTATCTTCGGGGCTTGTGAGAACCCGCAGCAGGGTCGTACGAGGTGAGCAGCTTCCCAAATTCCTGCAGGAGATCCTCGAAGATGGTGGGTTAGTCGAACATAGAAAGAGGCATCCGCGCACCGCGAGTCCGCGAGTGAACGATCTTTGACGGGTCTAGCGGATGCAGTGAGCGGTTTGTTACTCAATGCACATGAGAATCGCTGTTGCTGAAGGAGATGGGGTCGGCAAAGAGGTTATACCCCCTTGTGTTGAGATTCTCACCCTATTACTGAATGATCCAGAATTCATCCATGTTGACATAGGATACGCCAAATGGGCTAGAGAAGGCACACCAATAACCGATGCAGATATTGATTTGATTGCGCAAGCCGATTGCATGCTCTTGGGGGCTGTAACCAGCGTTCAAGGGAGCAGTGTGCTCGTCAGACTACGAAAAACACTCGATCTCTTCGTGAATCTGCGACCTTTTCGATCTTACTCTCTAACCCCCTATGAATTGAACCTCACTATAATACGAGAGAACCTCGAGGGGTTGTACTCCGGCATCGAAGAGCTTTCTGACGACATCGCCGTCACGCAGCGCGTGGTTACTCGCGCTAATGTGGAAAGGCTTGCGTCGTTCGCGAGCACCTTGCGGAACGTAAAAACAGTTACGATAGTTCATAAGGCAAACGTGCTCAAGTCGGATATTTTCTTTCGAGATGTCTGCGTGCGTGTTTTACAGGAACACGACGTGCCCTATAACGAGATGTACGTCGACACAGCTGCGTACAATCTTATACGACACCCTGAAACCTTCGATCACATCCTGACGTCGAATTTGTTTGGCGATATTCTGTCCGATGAAGCAGCAGCGCTTATCGGAGGACTCGGGCTTTGTCCGAGTGCGAACATCGGACCGAAATTCGCAATTTTTGAGCCTGTACACGGGTCGGCGCCCCACATCGCTGGGCGCGGCACAGCAAACCCAATAGGGGCTATTCTAAGTACCACAATGCTGCTTGAATGGGCAGGCGAATGCGAAAAAGCCTCCTTAGTAGACGTTTCAGTCAAGCAGACGATAAGCAAAGGCATCACGACGCGGGACCTAGGTGGCACGAGTTCGACCAACGAGGTGGCGCGCGAAATAATACGCAATATAAGGTGACGACGTGATTTTTCCCGATCATTGTAAGGAAGTCGCTGTAAGAGAATGCGATGATAAAACATCTGCGCCAACAGCCGGTGAGCACATCTACTTCTCATCGCGCTATGTCCTACTGTTTTGGCAAGGAAAAGTCGAAGTTTACGAACTCGAATTACAGGGGAACAGCTTGATCCGAACGATATCGAAGGCCAACAGGATTGCGGGCTTTGCCGAAACTCTAGTGTATAGACGCAAGATCGATATCTTCAACAGAAGCAAGCTAATTGCCGTAGCAACCCGACTGTGTAAGCCCCCCATAAAAACAGTCGTCTTTCAAGGATTTGATCTTCATTGGACGTTCGTTTGTGACCCCGACCTCACCAGCGTAACCGAGATTGAGGTATTCGACGTATCCCCCCCAGATCCACCATACCTCATCACACTCATCAAGAAACTCAACAGCGCTGGCATTTTTGGAGACCTATCCGTGCGTTTTACGCCAGTCATACAAGATCTGCGACGTGCACGCGCCGCCACGATTTATCCGTGTTCAGCGTCAGGAATTGGATCAAACTGCCTCAACAACCGAGACATTCAGGTCGGTGAGCACGCCGTTCTACTGGGGTGCGACATTTCGAAACAAGTGCTTGAAGCGCGAGTTCACGGGCTAGAATTCGAACACGTCAACATCTGTCCGACGAAAACAATAAGGCCGAGCAAACCTTTCATTGTAAAATGTTGCAAGTCAGCGAGGGTCGGGCCCACCGAACTTCTTGGACAGAAGGGTTACGTCGTTCATTGGGGTGCGAATCCGTATGAGGTCGCGTCTGCTGTCAGAGACCTCGCAAACGCCATTCGTTGATTACTGGTGCAGCAACATATGCCCCTCTTTTGACGGAAGTGCGGAGGGAGGGATTCGAACCCACGAATGCCTTCGCAACAGGATATCTCAAACAACGGTTCTTAAGTCCTGCGCCTTTGACCTGGCTTGGCTACCTCCGCGCTATGTTGACATACCGCACGGACATATAAAAGCCTATTTTTTAACTGGATAGCACTTTTTACTGATGTATCGGCAGGCCTCGAAGGAGATTCTTAGTACGCCCGCCCAAGAGGCGCTGTGTCCAGAGATAATACGCCGTCGACCATTATTACTAGATGTTGTTCGGCGTGGCGCTGCAGCTCTTGAACTGCTGCACGCCAAGCTTGATAATTCCACCTTTTGTATGGATTTCGTCCCACAATTCCAACAAGCAGTCAAATTAGATAAACGTAGAGTAGAGCCTATCAAACTTCGTGCGTGGCATTACGTGGATGCTCCGGTCGGGATTTGAACCCGAGTCGTTGGCTTGCTTCACTGCTAAAGTTCGAAAGGCCAACATGATTGGCCGGACTACACTACCGGAGCTTAAGTATACAAAGCTGTTGCCGAATAACGCATAGCACGGCGCATTTTCACAACGCTTGCTGACTACGATTCGCGTTATAAAATATATTTGTTTCTGACCTGTGCAATACGCAGCCCTGAGCTTACAAGCCCTTAACGTACCTAAACGGATTTTTGACAGCACCCGGAGAAATCATTTTTTGGAGCACGTCAAAATCCTCAAATTCTCGAATGCGATTTCCATCAAAAGAATTAAGAAACCCCTGCACAAAAGACCCTTGAGCTGCTTGCCGTATCACAGCTCATTTGCGTGAGCGGAAGACTGAAACGAGGAACTATGCGACTATTAATCACGGGTGGCGCGGGCTTCATAGGCAGCAATTTCGTACGCTATATGTTGTCTAAACACAATGAAGCAGAAATCGTAGTCCTGGACAAGCTGACGTACGCAGGCAATATGAGCAGCCTCAAAGACGTGCTAGCTGATATTGAATTCGTTAAAGGCGATATTTGCGACGAGACAATTGTCAAGCAGTTGCTAAAAGATTGTGACTGTGTTATCAACTTTGCGGCCGAGACGCACGTCGATAGATCGATAACGAGTTCAGCTGCCTTCATTCAAACGGATGTCCTCGGGACTCACGTCTTGTTAGCAGCGGCCAAGGAGTACCCAATTGAGCGATTCGTCCAGATATCGACGGATGAGGTGTATGGAAGCATTGATCGCGGATCATTTAAGGAGACGGATACGTTGCATCCGTCAAGTCCCTATGCAGCAAGCAAGGCTGGAGCAGACTTGTTGACATCATCCTATTTCACGACGTACGATTTTCCCTGCGTTATTACCCGCAGCTCAAACAACTACGGGCCGTATCAGCACCCCGAGAAACTGATTCCTCGCTTTATCACAAGCGCTATGAGGAACCACAAGCTGACCGTTTACGGCCAGGGAGACAACGTCCGAGACTGGATACACGTTGCCGATAACTGTGCAGCGATAGACTGCGTTCGCCAAAGGGGCAAAACGGGCGAGACGTATAATATTGGCGCTGGAAACGAGAAGAGCAACTTAAATATAACCAACGCCATACTGCAGCTAGCGCGAAAGCCTTCAACGCTTATTGCCTTCACAGCGAACCGACTCGGGCACGACCAGAGGTATTCCTTAGACTGTTCGAAGATAAAGTCTCTTGGGTGGCAACCCGAGATTTCATTTGAAGACGGATTGACGCAAGTCGTTCGGTGGTATCAAGAGAACGAGTGGTGGTGGTCCCCGCTAGTTTGAAAAAGGGCCTGCCTGCGCGCAAACATAAGCAGAAGCGCTCGCGAGAAGCTGCGTCTCAAAGGGCCTTGATATGTCGAACCATCGATTCAAAGATGGCATTCCCGTCAGCAGAACCGAGAAGTTTCTCTGACGCTCGTTCTGGATGCGGCATCATCGCAAGCACGTTTTTTTCTAAATTACTTATTCCAGCGATGTTATCAAGCGAACCGTTGGGGTTTGCAGCCAAAGTGGGGAGTCCATTATCATCAACGTACTTAAAAACGACCTGATCATTTTCGTAAAGCTCCTTGAGCAGCTGGGGGTCAACGACGTATCGCCCCTCTTTGTGAGCTATAGGAAGATCAACTATCGCGTTCGAAAGTACTGTGAACGGAGACTTGCCGACTGTTCTAAGTTTTACCCACCTGCAAATGAACTTTGGGTACTGATTCAAAGTGAACGTGCCGGGCACCAAGTGCGACTCACAGAGGATTTGGGCGCCGTTGCATATGCCTAGCACCGGCTTCCCATCAGCTGCCATCTGTGCAACCGACTGCATGATCTTGGTTCGTGCCGCAATTGCACCGGCGCGCAAATAGTCCCCGTACGAAAACCCTCCCGGGATGATTGCGCCGTCAAAACTCTTTAGGGTCTCTTTGTACCAGACAAGTTCTGCGCCTACGCCCAAATTGTTCAGAGCTTTTTGAACATCCAAATCACAGTTACTACCACCGAACCGAAGAATGGCGATGTTCATCTGTCTCTTCTCGACTATTTCGTTATCCGTACATCATAATCGTGTATGATAGGATTCGCGAGCAACCTTTGGCACATTCCGTTAACGAGGTCGGTTGCGTTCTCACGGGAATCTGCTGTGAATTCGAGTTCGTAGGTGGCTGCTTGTTTGACCGATTGACACTCATACCCAAGATGCTTGAGAGCATTTTTTATTGTCGTAGCTTCCGGATCTAGCATGCCATTCTTGAGCTTAATGGTGATCTCAGCGCGATAAAGCATAGCAGTTACTGTTGGATCATAATAGTTAAACATTGGTGCTGATCTGAACGGTTGCCAACCAGCTAGGCAAGCGCGGTCGAAGCGTGCCATCTGGCCCGATTATGATTGCCGGAAACGTTGGTGCGCGAGGCTTTGGCAGACAGCAGGTGATCGGGCTGTTTGACCTAAGACGAGCGTCCGGCGGGTGTGGCTGGGTTACCTCTAGCTCTTGCCGATGCGCGACAACACCAGCGCGGCAATCGATATGCCAACGATTGAAGGGATCGCTTCAAAACCAGGCACCCCTGCGGCTTTGGTTGCAGGTGTGGGCGTGGTTGAAGGATTGCCTGTCGCCGAGGAGGACGAGAACGGCGCTTGAGCGAGCACCTGCCGTTGCAGGGCAGTCACCTGACTAGCCGACAGTTCTGCGTTTTGTTTGACAATGACCCTGCCTTGAGGGTCCGTGAATACAATCAGTGGAGGCTTGCTATAGTTATATAGCGTTCCTTGTCAGTGCCGACCACGTTTATGTTCACGAAGTTCGACGAGAGTTGAATAACTTCACCATCGGTCCAGGTGTTTTGATCCATGTTTCTGCATCGAGGACACCAATCTTCGTGAATATATATCATCACGGGCTTATTTTCCTCGGCTGCAGCCTTCATCCCTGTCGGGTAATCATAAACCCACGTTACCTCATTTTGGGCTTTGACGCTGACCGTCAAAGAGGAGCTTACTATAACAAAAAACACAGCCAGCACCGCTATTACGGCTGTGAAACGGCTCATGAAAGGAACACTGACCTACAAGACAAATGTGCTATTTAACTTTTGTTAATCAGGGTGCCGTGCGTTAGTGCCCCAAGCCAGCGCGCTCGCGCTGCAACCAGTCAGTGCGGCGTTGCTAAACGTCTTTCAAACGACGTTAGGTCCGCATTCGACATCAAAATGCCTCAGCGCGGACAGAGATTCCGCGATAACTTATTCAACACCTACGCGCACATTCAACGTGAATCCAGGTGAAAATAATTCAAGCCTCTTCTTATTTTTATCCGCACATCGGTGGAGTCGAAACTCACTGTCTTGAGCTTTCGCAAAGCTTACGGGACCTCGGGCACGAGGTTATTGTTTTGTGCGCCGAAGTCCCCAAGTCTAGGCCAAATGAGGTCTTGAGCGGACTCTCTGTGTACAGATTTCCCGCTGTGAATCTCCCATATATCCCCTATATGTATGCTCTGCGCCGGCGCATTGCGCAGTTCAACGCCGATGTCGTGCATTCACACTATCCCCCGCCGTTCATGTCTTACGGAGTGGTCAAAGGCCTGCCGCACGTTCCACACGTGCTTACTTACCACTGCGATCTCGAAATTCCCGACAATATGGCAAATCTCAGAATTCCGAACATCTGCAAATACCTTGTAGACGAAGTCAACACAGCCCTATATACAAAGCCGATCCTCGACAACGTCGCGCAGATAATCGCTACAACTGAATCTTACGCGCGAACTTCCCCTGTGCTACGAGATTATCGCTATGAAATCGTGCCGAATGGCATTAGACTTGAGACCTTTGACAGACATTTACTCGGCTTAAACGGCGAAAAGAGGCGCCACCAGATACTTTTCGTTGGTCGACTGAGCTCCGTGAAAGGCGTCGATGATCTTGTCAGAGCCGCCAAGATCGTATTAAGCCACGTAAGCGACGCGACTTTCTTAATCGTCGGCGATGGAGAAGAGCGAGAACGACTAAAAAGACTCGCCAAAGGCTATGAAGATCGAATCAAATTCTGTGGGCACATATCAAGAGCCACTCTTCTAAAGCTCTACACAAGCTCCTCGGCACTAGTCCTCCCCTCTTTCACGCGCCTCGAGGCTTTCGGGTTAGTTCTTTTAGAAGCGATGGCGTGCGAAACGCCAGTGATTGCTTCCAGGATTCCGGGTGTGCTCGACGTCGTTGGCGAAGGCGGTCTGCTAGTAACGCCGCAAGATCCTTCTTCCCTTGCAGATGCCATTCTAGAGATTCTCGAAAACCCGGCAAACGCAAGATCAATGGGTAAAAACGGGCGCAGGCGCGTTGAACAGAAATATGACTGGAAGATCATTGCGCAACAGATCCTTAACCTTTATGCGAACGTGACAGACGCGTAAAACGAAAGAAGACGCTTCAAGAACGACGACTTAATATACGTTAATCGAATTTTCTTCTGAAATGAAAGTTTGCGCGATCATCCCGGTAGCGCAGTCCGAACCGAACGCACTCGTTGAAAAATCAATCAAGAGCCTAAGCGCTCTAGACTGCAGTGGTCTCGATTTTGAAGCGTACTACGTCATTGACAGCAGCGGAAAAGATTACAGCTCTCTGTACGCGCTGCTGCCGCCGCATTTCCACATAATGATCAGAAATGGCAATAGAGGCCGCCGCGCTGGCGCTATAAATGACATTCTGAACGTGACAGAGGGTGCGGACTGCATTGCACTATTCGATGTCGATAGCCGGCCCAACCCTGATTTTTTGGTGGAGTGTGTGCGTGAACTCACGGCGACAAGCGACGGGGTGCTTGCAAGTGGCTGCCGCTACGTGACTAATAAAGTAAACACCCTTACCAAGGTCGTTTCAATCGAATACAAGTTTTTCTGTGACATCTATCGTTTTTCCAGGTGGTCAAGGGGCTTCATTCAGTTCAACGGCGTGATAGGAGTATCAAAAGCACCCTTTCTAAGGACGAGAGGTTTTGATGAACGTTGTTTGTGTGAGGATCTAGATATTAGCGAGAAGATATATCTCTCGGGGAACCGCGCACTGCTCGCTAAGACAAAAGTGGGGGAACAGGCCCCTACTTCCATTCAGGACTTGTACAATCAAAGAGTTCGATGGTTCCGCGGTGCGGTCGAGGGGTTTCGAAAGTATCTTGGTCCAATGTCCGTCGCTCGCGTTCCTATCTTAGTAAAAGTGACGTGGCTGGGCTCGCTAACGATCCCATTTTTTTCATACTTATTAGCGCCTTTTGTCTTTATATATTGCAGAGCAATTAGGTTAGAAAGTGATAGCTTGTCGGAATCATGCAAAATCCTGCTAGGCTTGGCTGGGTACGCCTGCTTGATGACGCTATGCGGGACCGTGGCCGTCGGACAGCATTTAGCTTCCCGAAAGTGTGAGTGGGCCGAGGTAGCTAGATCAGAAGTCTAGCTACTGAGGGGGGCAGATCTTGAACGGCTTGCGAAAGTGGCTTGCGATTTCACTGACGTTCAGCGTAATCTCGATCCTCGCACTCCTATTTTACACGATCACGCCGGGCCAGTTGCGTAGCCTTATACAAATTCACCCAGCCTTCTTGGCCGCCGCATTGATCTTTCAGTTCAGTTCGTGGCTCGTCTGGGGCGCCCGATTGAAGACCATGTCAGAAGCGGTAGGAGGCGAGCTCTCATTCAGAAAATCGGTCGAGATCGTCTTGTCAAATCTGTTTGCTGCAGCAATCACTCCGGGACACGCTGGTGGGGAAGTTACCAGAATTCAGCTGTTGCGAGGATGCAAGCTATCCGTGGGGGACGCCTCCGCGGTCGTCCTCGGAGAGAGAATGCTTGATGCACTTTTCTTAGGCATAGCCGCCCCGATCGCATTTCTGCTGTTCACCCGGTACGTGCAGAGCACGCCCGGGATCATAGCCCTTTTCGGGGCCGCAGCCCTAGTTTTCGGTTTACTCTTTTTCATCCTGCTTTATGTTATGGCGAAGCCAAGAAAGGTGAAGTCTTTGGTGACAAAAGTACGCTGGCTTTTCGTCAGAGTGAGAGGCGTTGACAAGGCTGACAGAGCCATGCAAAAGGCTTTGCGAGAGATCGATGTCTTTCACAATAGCTCGAAGCGCTACTTGAAGGATGAACGACGAGCTTTGGTCAAAGGTTTTCTTCTTACGATGGCATTTTGGCTTCTGCAGTTTTCCATTGCTTCGCTTATCCTCGTCGGCCTCGGATCACAGCCGTGGATTTTGGCGTCCTTTTCTGCCCAGACAGTTCTAATGATGATCGCAATGATTCCACTCACGCCGGGAAACAGCGGCATAGCCGAAGTGAGCACTGCGGCGATTTATTCAGTCTTCGTGAGCACGTCAATTCTCGGCATCTTCATCCTAGGTTGGAGGGTGATTACTTACTATCTAAACATAGTCGTAGGTGGGTTGGTGAGCATCAAGATCCTACAAGATCGACCAGTAGTGGAAGGAGCAGTTGAAGGGGCCGCCCAAGAGGCACAATGAATGTCAGAGGTCAAAAGCCGACGACTCTCCACTTGATGAGCACGCCGTCGCCGATTTGACGGATTTCTTGCAGATTCAGCTTAACAAATTCGTTGGTCAGGCCCTCTCCATCGACCAGCGTTGGCGCTGCACTGCCCCCAATAATAATGTTCCCTACGTAGGTGTAAATCTCATCGACTAAGCCCAAACTTAGAAGGGCGAAATTAAGCGTTGCGCCACCCTCCACCAAGAGGGATTTCACCCCCCGATCCTTTAAACGCCCAAGCAGCGCCGCGAGATCCACTTTGCGCTCTCCGACAACGAGTATTTCAGCCTTTGTTTCGAGCTCTTCTACCCTGTGAGGTGGGGCCTGTTGCGACGTCGCGATAAGCGCATTTGATCCCAAAACGGCCGCAGTCGGTGGCGTTCGTGCGCGGCTATCGACCACCACTCGCAACGGACTCTCAGTTCTCCCCTGGTCCACTCGCGTGCGCTTGAGTTCCACCGACTTTATGGTAAGCTTCGGATCGTCCGCAAGAACGGTCCCTACCCCAACCATGACAGCATCAACGTCCGCTTTTAGCCCATCAACTCGCCGAAGGTCATCTTCACCAGAAATGCGCACTTGTTTTCTCGCTACTGTGGAGATTTTGCCGTCGGCACTCATTGCTGAATTAATAACCACATATGGTCTCATCGACTAGCCTCAATTGGTCAATGTATATTAATATCTGGTTCATATCCTATGCCATAGCGGCATGCAAAAATACGAGTTTCTAGAGCACACAGCCGATGTAACTTTTAAGGCGTACGGAAGAGACTCAAACGAGCTATTCGAAAATGCGGCAGAACCTCTCGAAAGCACAATGGTTCTCCTCGATGAAGTGGCGCTGGGAGACACTTGCACCATGGAGATAGGTTCCGACTCTTATGAGAACTTGCTTTACAACTGGCAGGCGGAGCTTCTGATCACGTTTGAAATCGAGCGCTTTGCTGTTAAGAAATGTTTCGTCAGGATTGTGGGCTTGTCGTTAACTGCCGATCGTATGGGCGAAAGATTAGAGCCAAACAGGCATAGACTAAACGCAGAAGTAAAGGCGGGGACATATCACAATCTAGCAGTCACGAAAAATGATATCTACCACGCAGACTTAACGATGGACGTATAGGGGGTTCGATGGCGTTCCAAGAATTGATCAAACTAGGCGAGTATGTTTGGGAAGTGCCGCAGGACGCAGCGCTAAGGATGCGTGTCCCTGGTCGAATCTTCTTGTCAGAAGTCCTTATGAAATACCTCGAGAGGGGAGCGATACAACAAGTGGCGAATGTTGCGACTCTGCCCGGAATCCAGAAATGGTCGCTCGCGATGCCTGATGTGCACACGGGGTATGGTTTTCCCATCGGCGGCGTTGCCGCGTTCGACGCTAGCGAAGGCGTCCTCTCGCCAGGAGGGGTTGGATTCGATATCAACTGCGGCACGAGGCTCCTAGTGACGACCCTGTTCAAGGAAGAAATTGAGCCACGAATTGATGAGCTAATAACAACACTATTTGAAGCAATTCCGTCGGGACTTGGCTCGAAGGGACCGCTGCGGCTCTCCGAAAAAGAGCTTAACGACGTGTTTTTCGGTGGGGCAAAGTGGGCCGTTAATCAAGGATATGGAAACCCTGTAGATCTGAAGCACTGCGAGAGCAATGGCTGTTTGGATGGTGCAGATCCTGCAAAAGTCAGTCCGCTGGCGAAAAAGAGGGGCAAACCCCAGCTTGGAAGTCTAGGAAGTGGGAACCACTTCTTAGAAATTCAATGTGTTGATCGAGTTTTTGATAAAAAGGCAGCAGATTTGTTTGGTTTGAAAGAACAGCAAGTCTGCATAATGCTTCATTCGGGGTCACGGGGGGCTGGCCACCAAATCTGCACTGACTACGTGAGAATGTTTCAAGCGGCGAGTCGCAAGTATTCTATCGCACTCCCCGACAAGCAACTCGCGTGCGTTCCTGCAGACTCACAAGAGGCACGAGACTACTTCAGCGCAATGGCAGCAGCTGCCAACTACGCGTGGACAAATAGGCAAATAATGTCATTTTGGGTGCGAGACGTTCTGGAGCAGAAGTTCAACACGACTGCAACCCTAGTATACGATGTCGCGCACAATATTGCAAAGCTAGAAAAACACACGATCGACGAAGGACGCAAGGAGGTGTACGTGCACCGCAAAGGCGCCACAAGAGCATTCGACAAGGATGCGAGTTATGGAATCGAACAGCCGGTGCTCATCCCAGGCAGCATGGGGACTGCCTCTTATGTTCTGCACGGCACCAAAAAAGCAATGAGCACTACCTTCGGATCGACATGCCACGGAGCAGGTCGAGTTCTCAGCCGGAAAGCTGCGAGACGCTCTTTGACTTGGAAAGGCGTTACTGAGGGTCTGCAGCGAAAACACATCGCGATAAAAACTGATGATCTTTCGTCAGTGCCAGAAGAGGCACCAGAAGCGTACAAGCCGATAGACGAGGTCATAAACGTCGTTTCAAAGCTCGGCAT
>JACWML010000051.1 GCA_015661395.1 Methanomicrobia archaeon
GAGGGCGTAACCTACGCTGACAAGGGGCTTCCAGAACGGCAGGTTCACGACTACTTGCTCATAAATGGGCCAACTCTGCTGACGGACCTCAAGAGCATCTTTCCAGCCGTGTCAATCGCTATTGGCTGGCTCAAGCGTCGCGGATGGGCCGTCATCGAGACCGCGAATGGCGACTCCGTACTCTCACCTCGGGCGGCAGACGAACTGCCTGAGGAGCGCATACTTCAGGACGTCAAGGTTGGGATGCAATTCACCTTGAATGATGTCTCGGTTGAGCGACAAGTAGCAGAACCGACTCTCAAAGAGCTCGAAAAGCGCAATGTCGTTCGCGCACAGCAGATTGTAGCACGTGAGGTCGTTTTGACCCAAGCGGGCGACGAAACGCCACTGCGTGCATCACCCGCGGCCGACTATGATATTGCTGATCTTACGTCTGAACTCATTAGAACTGGGGCTTGGCGAGGACGATTGAAGCCCTACGACGTAAGTGCCGCTACCCTCCCGCTTTATCCTGGAAAAGCACATCCGCTGCGACGCCTTATTGATGAAATGCGCGAAATCTTCATTTCGATGGGATTTACCGAGTTCAGGGGGCCGATCGTCGAAAGTGAATTCCACAATTTCGACGTTCTGTTCGTGCCGCAAGACCATCCCGCACGCGATGAACAAGACACGTTCTACCTCAGTCGTCCAGCGGCGCTGGAATTGCCAACGGACTTAGCAGAGCGCGTGGCAGCAGCACACAAGTTCGGTTGCGAGGGTTCTGTAGGGTGGGGGGGCGAGTTTGACCTCGAGCGATCGCGCAGAGCGGTCTTACGAACCCACACGACCGGGTCTGCATTTCGTTATCTGGTACGCCATCCGCAGCCCCCGACAATGATTTTCGGAATCGACCGCGTGTTCCGACGAGAAAGCATGGACTCAACGCATCTGCCGCAGTTTCACCAATGCGAGGGGACAATTCACGGTGAAGACCTTAGCCTGGCCGACCTGATCAGCGTGCTTAAGGCGGTCTTTGAGCGGCTCGGATTCGATCGCGTTCGATTTAGACCCGGCTATTTTCCTTTCACCGAACCGAGCCTTGAGGGCGATGTCTTTGTGGACGGCAGCTGGCTTGAGCTGGTAGGGGCCGGCGTCTTTCGGCCTGAAGTGACTCAGCCATTAGGGCTCAAAAGCGTTTTGGGATTCAGCATTGGTATTGAGAGGATTGCTATGCTCAAAATGGGGCTGGCCGACATCAGAAAGCTCTATATGAGTGACGTCGCTTGGCTGCGCGATACGCCAAGCGTGCTGCGTTGAGGTGTTCAAATGCCAGTTGTTACCCTTAATCGTGCGGAGCTTGAGGAGATGGTTGGCGCCGACGTTCACACGATCGTTGAGTTGCTTCCGCGCCTCGGGGCAGATGTTGAGTGCGTCGACGACGAGATACAGGTCGAGTTTTTCCCAAACAGGCCTGATTTGTTTAGTGTTGAAGGGGCGGCCCGAGCGATAAAAGGGATGATGGGACTAGAAAGGGGTCTTCCCGCGTATGCGACCTCACCATCGGGCATCGAAATCGGGGTCGACCCATCGGTAAACGCGGTGCGCCCACACGTGGTTTGCGCCGTTGTGAGAGGGATTACGATCGATGAAAGGACGATTAAGTCTTTGATCGATCTACAGGAAGACCTGCATTGGGGGATCGGGCGGGACCGCAGAAAGGCTTCCATAGGGATTCACGATCTCTCTCGCGTCTCCCCGCCGTTCAGGTACACTCTTGGTGAAGTCGCGTTTATACCACTCGATTTTTCCGAACCGATGACCCCCGCGGAGATTCTTCGCGTCCATCCGAAGGGAAAGGAATATGCACACATCGTTGGCGATCACCACCCCTTAATCTTAGACGCAAACGATCACGTTCTCTCATTCCCGCCAATTATTAACGGTGAGCTCACCCGCGTTACCGATAAGACGACCGATCTCTTCATTGACGTGACGGGTACCGAGCTGAAAGCCATTCAAGACTGTCTTCATATACTTGTCGCAGCGCTGCATGACCGAGGAGCGTCGATCGAGACGGTTGACGTCGTTTATGAAGGTGGCGATCGGGTGCTGCATACTCCCAACATGGGCATCTCGACCTTTGTCGTCAAAAATAGCGACGTAATGCGGCGTATTGGCGCCGAGATCGCGGACGAAGTGATCACGACCTCACTTCAAAAAATGCGGATGGACGCTGAGGTGCACGCAGGCGAGATTACGGTGTCCGTTCCGTGCTACCGGACTGACATCATGCATCCGGTTGACATCATAGAAGACATTGCTATCGGTTTTGGTTACGAAAACCTTCCGCCTTCGTTTCCGAAGCTTGGAACTATCGGCAGCAAGCTGGAAGAAGAGCAGCGGTCAACCGTCGTTAGGGGCGTGCTACAGGGGCTCGGATTCCTTGAGGTGATCACGCTTATGTTGGCGTCCGATCCCAACGAAGCGGTTATTATTGAGAATCCGCTGCTTGAGGAGCACATTAGCTTGCGAACGAGTTTGTTGCCTGGCTTGATAGACACGTTGGCCCTCAACCAGCACCGAGAGTACCCACAAATGGTGTTTGAGGTGGGTGACGTTGTCCGCCTTGTCGCCGAAGCGGCTGAAGAACGTCGCCTTTGTGCGGGCGTTATTGCATCCAGCTCAGCCAATTTCACGGAAATAAAAAAGGTCGTGAATGCGGTCTTGCGGGAGCTCGACCGTCCGTTTGAGGTCACCGAATCTGGCGACCCATCATTCATTGAGGGAAGGCGTGCGACGATTATCGTCAATGGACAGGCCGCAGGAACTTTTGGGGAGATCGACCCGGATATTTTGGTTCAGCACAAACTGATTTATCCTGTAGCGGCTTTCGAGTTTCGCCTCTAACGCTTACCAGATCGACGGGGCGTCCGGCGCCTTGCGAAACTAGGTCTGGCGAATTGGCACACGAGTACGGGTTGACCGCTGCTCAAAGCTGCTAGCACTCGAGCTTAGCATAGAATTAGCTCGTCGTCACCCTTTTCAAGCGCGTGCCCAGGTGTGATGAGTCAGCTGGCGTTCGTGACGAGTTGCGCGCTAGGGAGGCCAAAGTCTAAGTGCGAGCGAACGATTGCATCTACAGGGGAGGTGCTGTCTAGTCCGCTTGTGCATTTCATCGTTGGCGTTAACTAAATGTCGCGTGAGCATGGTTGAAAGCGCAAAGGCGGACCCGGAGGGATTTGAACCCTCGACCGCCGGCTTAGGAGGCCGGTGCCCTATCCTGACTAGGCTACGAGTCCTAATGTAGGGGTTTCGATGCCGCGTATTAAGCCGATGGGGTAGGGCAGATTCGAACTGCCGTCCAAGCGTCCCAAACGCTCGAGGATGGACCAAGCTACCCTACTACCCCGATGGCAACTGGTATGGGACTTCTGACAATAAAAAGTTGCCTAGAACAGGGGCAGAGCTTGACAAGCCAAGAGACAGCTCTTGCTTGCGTCGATATTGGGGCGGACCGAAAACGTGGTGGCTCGTTCCATCGAGGACCTAGGCGCGCACACCCGGCGTTTTCCACCTGCTAGGTCATCTAGCCAATCTGGTTCACAAGTGCGTTTTGTCTTAGGTTCGCACGCCTGATGGAAGCGACCCAGCGAATTCACTTGATTGATTCAACTCGGCGCACTTGAAGCCCTGCGTAAATCGGTAACTCCCTTCCGAAGAGCGGTAAGCCCTGCTTCTAGGCGACGTTGATCGCTAGTCGAACAGCACGACTTCTACCTGTTGACCTTCGTCGTACCCTGCGACGTTTTCTGGAATGATAACGAATCCGTCTGCTTTAGCCATAGAGCTGAGTATGCCTGATGCAGGAAGTATGCCTGATTTAGACACCATAATGGGTTCGACGCGTCCATTCCTGATAGCCACTCGCGCATACGTTCGCGAGCCGGGCTTTCCCATGATCTTTCGCGCCAGTACGCCGGTCACCGTCCGCTCAAATGTATGTTCGAAGTGAGCGAAACGATGGACCGCTGGCTTGATAAATGCGTATGAAGCGACGATACAGGCGACCGGAAACCCAGGCAGACACGCGACGGGGGTATCCTCCACAAGCCCAAGCGCAGTAGGCTTTGCGGGGCTGATCGCAATCCCGTGTACCAGAAGCTTGCCAAGCTTACGCACCGCCTCTGGCACGAGGTCTCGAATGCCAACTGAGGTCCCCCCCGTCGTAAGTATCAGGTCGGCATCGATGTCCCGCAACAACGCGGCTTCAATGAGCTCTCGCGCATCGGTAACGATGTTTCGATAGCGGTAACGAGCCCCCCATTGTTCTACTAGGAGCGCGGTAATAAGACCATTTGTTTCGACCACTTCCCCTTCTGAAGGCTCTTTTTCAACGAGCTCCTCTCCGGTCGGTATGATTGCGACATCTGGTCGCCGGTAGACGGTAACGTCGCGAACCTCGAGGGAGGCGAGCAGACCGATGTCCGCAGGTCGCAGTTGATGGCCGGTTTCAACAACGACATCACCGCGGCCAATGTCCTCCCCTTTGAGGCCGACATTTTCGAACTGATGTACTTGCGCTCTAACCTCAACGACGTCGCCGAGACGTTCTACGTCCTCTACCATCACGACGCTGTCGGCCTGGTCGGGTATTTTGGATCCGGTGTGAACCCGCGAGGCCACACCGCGCCTCACTGAGTCGCCAACTCTAAGAACGACTGGTGAATGTTCGTTCGCTCCCAACGTGTCGTCGGCGACGACGGCGTAGCCATCCATTGCGGCGCGTCGATAGTTGGGTTCATCCCTTTGTGCGATGATCTGATGCGCTACCACCCTTCCTCGCGCCTCTCGTATTGGCGTGACCTCGGTCTCTTCGATCGGCACGATGGTGGTGAGGAACGTATCCAGCGCTGCTTCGAACGGAGTTCGTGTGTTGAATTTCATCGTTATGGTTAAGTGTGCACATGGACTATTATAGCTTACCAGCATGAGAATCAGACCACGATTCAAACTGTGGTTCGTCGGCGAAGATGGGGAACTCGTGTTTGGCCTCGGCACGATGCGGCTCCTTGTCGAAATAGATAAGCTTGGATCTGTAAGCGCCGCGGCGCGTGAGCTGGGGATGTCGTATCGCTACGCTCTAGAACGCATAAACGTCGTTGAAAAACGGCTCGGTCGGACTCTCGTTGAGAGGACGCGAGGCGGAAAAGAGGGGGGTGGAGCGAAGCTGACTGCGTTCGGTTATGAGCTTCTCGGAGATTATCAGGGCATGGAAGGCTCACTAAACCAACTTACCAAATGGTACGTCGACCTCTCTGATTGATATTCGCACTCGTTAGCCGCCCGAAACAGGCGGGAAGATAGCAACTTCATCGCCATCCGACAGAATCGTGGCAAGCGCTTCCATTTCGCGTATATTCTTGCCGTTTACGAGGATCGTGATATATGAGCGAACCTCACCGTCGTCGTCACAGAGCACGGACCGCAATGCCGGGTGTTCTGCCTGAAGTGCCACGAGTACATCGCGTATTGTGCCTGCTTCTACAGCTAAGTGGGGCTGTCCCACGATTTCGCGCAAATTTGCGAATAAACGGACGTTCACAAGTCCCATCAGTAACCTACTCGCTTTAGTGCACTATAAAGACTTTCTGTCGTTTTGGTAAGACCATACATATATATGGCTAAGGTTATATAAAATAATAGAAGCATTAGATCGTTGCCTAAGGCTTAATATCGCGTTATTTCATTGAAGCAGAATGCGACAGAGACTTTGCCTCGTCCATGTGGAGGGCCCGCATTTTCACAAGCACCCAGTGGCTCAGCGATTTCTGCGGCGGCTGCGGTAGGACCAGGTAAGATTATGAATACCGTGAACCGTACTCAATTGCAGCGAGGGGTTCTATAAAATCAACGGTATGGTATTCGGTTGCTCATGTTGATCGCTAGGTTTATTCCGAAGAACTGTGCAGCGTGTAAGACGTGCGAGCTCGCGTGCGCCCTGCGCCACAGCCAGTCAGGCGACATTAACACTGCGATGTCTGAGCACCCTCGCCCGATCTCGAGGCTTTCTGTCGGATACAAGGACGGCAGGTTACATCTCACACGGTGTTTGCACTGCAAGCGGCCGAAGTGTATCGACGTGTGTGAAGCGGGTGCGATCGTAAAGAGTGAAGCTGGCGTTGTGACGATTGACGACGAACGCTGCACCGGCTGTTTCGCCTGCATTGATGCGTGCCCGTTTGGGGCGGTATTAACGCGCGATCGTAAAGCGGTTAAGTGCGATCTATGCGAGGGCGCAGCGGAGTTGTCGTGCGTTCTTGCGTGCAAGTGTGGTGCATTGGTATATGGACAAGAGACGTAGCAAAGGAAATACAAAAGCGGTAACTGTGGACCCCGCGGCGCTCGAGATGCTACCACGTGCAGAGCGGGCCAACATGCAAACGATGTGGGATAGGGCCGAAACCATGCAGCCTCAGTGCGGGTTCGGCGAGTCCGGTCTATGCTGTCGGATCTGCTTGCAGGGACCTTGCCGGATCAATCCTTTTGGAAAAGAGCCACAAAGAGGAGTCTGTGGGGCGAAAGATTACACAATTGTGGCGCGTAATCTGATCCGCATGATGGCAGGGGGTTGTGCAGCCCACTCTGACCACGGACGGCACTTGGCGTGGGCGCTTAAAGGGGTCGGTGAGGGTCAGGCACCTGGCTATCGCGTAAAAGATGAGGCGAAACTGCGCGCACTTGCTGCAAAGCTCGGTCTCGAGAACGAGAAGAGCGTAAGTGAACTTGCGATGGCGGTGGCGAATGCTGCTTTGGAGGACTTTTCGCGGAACGATGACCAGGCGTGTAGCTGGCTCAAGATCATGCTCCCCCCAAAGAGGCTGGAACTCCTTGAGAGAAATGACGTCATGGCAACCAACATTGATAAAGGGATCACGGAAGTGATGCACAGAACGCACATGGGGTGCGACGCTGATCCGGTGCCGTTAATATTCGGGGGGATCAAGTGCTCACTCGGCGACGTCACGGGCGAAAACATAAGCTCAAACATCTCAGATGTCTTGTTTGGCGCGCCGCAGATGGTGGTCTCAGAGGCTAATCTTGGAGCGTTAAAGCAGGACTACGTGAACGTCTGTGTGCACGGGCACAATCCCATACTGAGCGAAGTCATCTGCGACGCTGCTGACGAGCTGCAAGGCGAGGCCATAGCCGCTGGTGCGAAGGGGATTAATATCGTCGGCATTTGTTGCACTGGTAACGAATTGTTGATGCGCAGAGGTATTCCGCTCGTCACGAATTTCGCGAGTCAAGAATTGGCGATAATGACGGGCGTCGTCGACGTGATGGTCATCGATTATCAATGTATCGCGCCATCGGTGGGATTCTGGACGCAGTGTTTTCACACAAAGTTGATATCAACGATGCCGATTACCCGCATCCCCGGCGATACACACATCGAATTCAACGAAGCGGCGGCGCGCGAAGGCGCCCAAGAGATCGTGCGCGTCGCAATTGAAGCATACAATAACAGAGATCCAACCAAAATATTCATTCCTGACATTTCGAGCAAGGTCGTTGCAGGCTTCAGTCTCGAGTACATAAAATCGTTACTGAGTAGCTTCAACGAAAACGAACCGCTTGCGCATCTGGCCGAAAAGATTCGCAGCGGTGATGTCCAAGGCATCGCACTTATCGCGGGGTGCAACAATCCCACGAAAGCTGAACACGACCTCGGTCATTTGACTATCGCCAAGGAACTGGTCAAAAATAACATACTGACGCTTGTGACCGGTTGTGCGGCTCAATCTCTCGCGAAGCACGGCTTGTTGACGCCAGAAGCAGTCGACGAGTACGCCGGCGAATCCCTCAAGGCGTTCCTCAAAGACGTCGGGGAAAAGACCATAGGCCAGTCGTTACCGCTCGTCCTTCATATGGGGTCTTGCGTGGACAACTCGCGCGTGGAAAACTTCGTCAGCGAGCTCGCGCAGGTGATGGGTGTCGACATACAGGACCTCCCCATCGTCGCGAGCGCGCCCGAAGCCATGAGCGAAAAGGCGGTGGCGATCGGGACGTGGTGCGTGGCAACGGGATGGCCCACGCACGTCGGGGTTTACCCGTTCATTAAAGGGAGTCCACTTGCGGATGAAGTCGCTCAGGCGACGGCACAAGACGTCTACGGTGGTCACTTTATATTTGAGCCCGATCCTACGGTCGCCGCGAAGACGCTGATAAACACCGTCCAGTATCGCAGATGGAAGATGGACGCGCACAGCGAACTAGATGGTGGCGTCACGTACTGGAACGGATCCACGCCGTCGGTGGAGGCCCCCACGCTCTCAAATGAGGACCTCTACAAAAAAGCGATTGACGGGGCCATCATCGCAACAGGGTATGCAGACCAGCTGCTGAACAAGGCGATACGTCAGCACGGTCGCGATAAGGAGATAGGGTACCCGAGCACTGGGTATTATCTTCCTTGTATCACCGCGTGGACAGGGGAACGAGTGACGAAACTCGCACAGCTGCCGCGGCTCCTCGGAGAGGTAAGAGGGAAGATAAGAGAGGAGTACACGTTTGAAAACGCGGTGGCTTCGGGCGAAGCGACGATGATCGCTGCAGAAATCGTTGAAGCCCTCAAGTACATCGACAATCCTGACCCATACGCGGGGAAGGCGAAAGACCCGAAACTGCTTGCGAAGATCATACGAGATTGTCAAAGTAAGGGCATGCTAGTGATTCCTAGCTTTGATACCATACAGCAGATTAAGGAGGCTGGCATTGAGATTGGCGAACACAAGGGGCTTGACCGGCTGCTGTTTTGCGTAGGCGAATTTACGCAGGCAATTCACGGGCTGAGCTTTGCGATCCGCGCCGCGCTGACCTTTGGCAATGTCAAGCCAGGCGATAGGAACGGTCTCTCCGATTACCTCGCAAAAAGGCCGAAAGTCGTCGTCGTCCAGTTAGGCCCCATTGATGACATTAAGGCAGCGATTGAGTTCGCCGTGTTGTTCAACGGTTCACCGACGATCACCGATCAAGACGTTGAGGAAGTGCCGGGCAAATATGAGGTGGAGAAGGATTACAATCAGATCGTGGCCCGCGCGATAGAGATACGGAACATGAAGGTCACGTTCGGCGAAGTTTCGTTACCGGTCGCCTATGGGCTAGCATTCGAGGGTGAAACGGTGCGTAAGCCACAGACCTACATCGAGTGCGGAGGCCCGACAAAGACAAAGGTCTTTGAGCTTGTCAAGATTCGCGATGCTGATGCTGTTAAGGACGGTCAAATCACGCTCATCGGCAAGGACGTTGATGAGATGGAAGAAGGTAGCGTGTCCGCGCTGGGGATTCTCGTTGAAGTGTATGGAAAGCACATGAAAAGCGAGTTTGAGCCCGTCGTCGAGCGGCGCATCCATCAGTTCATCAACTATGCGGAAGGCGCGTGGCATACAGGTCAGAGAAACTTGATCTGGGTGCGACTCAGCAAGAACAGTGTGGCCAACGGGCTCCGCCTCAAGCACTTCGGAGACATCCTTTACCACAAGATGAAAGAAGAACTCGGCGGTATTATCAGCCGGATACAGGTTACCATCATGACCGACGAGAAGGAGGTGGAGAAGCATCTGCCCGAGGCTATGGAGGCTTATGCAGAGCGGGATCGGCGGATTGCAGGGCTGACGGACGAGAGCGTCGACTCGTTCTACTCGTGCACGTTGTGCCAGAGCTTCGCCCCGAGCCACGTATGCATCATCTCTCCGGAACGCCTTGGGCTGTGTGGCGCACTAAACTGGCTAGATGCGGCTGCGGGGTACAGCATCGATCCAAACGGGCCAAACAAGCCGGTTGAGAAGGGCGCCGCGATTGATGAGCAGAAAGGCCAGTGGTTAAAGGTGAACCAAGCGGTCCGTGAGCTCACCCACGGCCACATCGAGCGGATGAATCAGTACACTATGATGGAGGATCCGCAGACGTCGTGTGGATGCTTCGAGTGCATCGTGGCGATTAACAATGATTTGCAGGGGGTGATCGTCGTCAACCGCGAGTACACGGGAATGACCCCGATCGGCATGAAGTTCTCAACCCTCGCGGGGTCTGTCGGTGGGGGCAATCAAACGCCCGGATTCATTGGCGTCGGCAGGCAGTTCATTACGAGTAAGAAGTTTATCCGTGCGGATGGGGGGCTAGCGCGTGTTGTTTGGATGCCGAAAGACCTGAAAACGGCGCTACGAGAAGATCTCGAAAAGAGGGCAAAGGAACTAGGCTTGCCGGACCTGGTGGACAAAATCGCCGACGAAACTATTACGACGGATGCGGATGAACTAGCGGAGTACTTGGCGAAGGTCGATCATCCGGCGCTACGCATGTCGCCGATGGGCATGTTTTAAACGCGCCGTCGTGAGAAGCTTGGGGGTTACGGTGATGGTAGCAATTCCAAAGGAAAGTTGGAGTGGAAAGATAAAGGAGATCGCTTTCGGGGCAACTGATGACGAAGGCGGAACGAGAGATAAAAAACTCCTTTTAGGCGGAGAGACGACGCTTCCGTTTTTGGCGTTCGAGGGCAAGGTTTCGCGACCGGCGATCGGAATGGAGGTGATCGATCACGTTGGCGATGATTACCCCCACATCATTATCGATGAAATCGGCGACGTCATCAAGGATCCCGTTGCGTGGGCGCGTGCGTGCGTTGATGTTTATGGCGCAGACTTCATCTGTCTGAAGCTGCTGAGCACGAATCCAGAGGAAGCAAACGTCAGCGCTGAAGATGCGGCCTCCCTCGTGTCGACCGTGCTCGCGCAGGTGAAGGCACCGCTCATAATACAGGGAAGTGGCGACTATGAGAAGGACGCCCGCGTCATGGAGCTCTGCGGCGACGCCGCCAAGGGAGAACGGTGTTTGCTCGCCCGCGCGGAACAGGACAGTTACAAATCGATCGCCGTGGCGGCGACCGCCAACGGCCACGATGTCGTCGCGTTCTCAAACATCGACGTGAATATCGCCAAGCAGCTCAATATCATGCTCACCGAGTTTGGCGTGCCAGTCGACCATATCGTCAGTGACCCGCTTATGGCGGGAATTGGTTTTGGGATGGAATACGCATACTCTGCTATGGAACGGATTAAACTCGCCGGTCTCGTAGGAGATAAGATGCTCCAATCTCCGATGATCGCCGACATAAGCGTAGCGTGGAGCGCAAAGGAAGCCTATCGCGTTGACGCTAAGCTGGGCGACGAGAGGGAAAGGGCGGTCTTTTGGGAGGTGGGGTCTGCGTTGGCGGCTTTGATGGCCGGCGCGAACGCGTTGATACTCCGACACCCGAAGTCTGTAGCGATCACGAGACAAGTTGTCGATGAATTGATGGGATAACGACCATGCCGATGACAGCGCTCGATATATTCAAACTTCTCGCCAAAAAAAATTGCGGCGAATGTGGGGTTCCCACGTGCTTGGCGTTTGCCATGATGTTGGCGAACAAGCAGACAGAGCTCACGAAATGTCCATATGTGTCACCCGAAGCAGTGCAACAACTCGAGAGCTCCGCCTCGCCGCCGATGCGCACTGTCACCGTCGGTGACCTTGAAATCGGAGGCGAAACCGAGCTGTTCAGACACGAGAAGAAGTTTTTCAACCAGACGGCATATGCGGTGGTAATCGAAGACAACAGCGACAACGAAAGCATCGCGGAACGGGCCAAGAAGCTCGATGCGATGAAATACGAGCGGATTGGCATCATCTCAGGCGTGGACTTGATCGCGATCAAATCGAAAGGGGATGCACAGCGGTTCTCTGAAGTGGTGACGCTTGTGAAGGAAAATAGCGGATTGCCGTTCGTTTTGATGAGCGATGACCCTCAAGTGGTTGAAGCAGGGCTTAAGGTCGTATCGAAAGCCAAGCCGTTGATTTACGCCGGCAATGTGAACAACTGCGCGGCACTTGCAAAACTCGCATGGCAGTACGCGTGCCCGCTCGCGCTCTACTCAGATGACGTCGATGAGCTTGTGTCGCTGTCTGAAATAGCAAAGAGCGAGCGCGCCGATGACGTCGTGTTAGATCTAAATCTCGGTGCCAAGCCGTTGCGCGACGCATTGGAATGGCTCACGATTTTGCGTCGGCTCAGTGTCAAGAAGCTTTTCCGGCCGCTGGGCTACCCTGTCATGCTAAACATGGACAACGGGGCGGACGTCGAAACGCAAGCGATAAGGGCCACGTTAGGAACGCTGAAATACGCGTCGCTGATTATCTTTGGGGACCTCGATGCCGCGCGGTTATACCCTCTTACGACGCTGAGGACTAATATCTTTACGGATCCCCAGGCGCTCATACAGGTCAATCCTGGCCTCTATGACATAGGAAAGCCCGACCGGAACTCGCCAGTCATCGTCACGTCAAATTTCTCTCTCACGTATTTCACCGTCGCAAGCGATATTGAAGCGAGCAAAGTCCCTGCGCGCCTTCTTGTGGTCGATACCGAAGGCCTGTCGGTGATGACCGCATTCGCCGCTGACAAGTTTACGCCAGAGATAATCGCGCAGGCGCTTAAGGAATACAAGGTTGCAGAAAAGGTGGATCACCGAAAGCTCATAATTCCTGGCATGATCGCCATGCTGAAGATGAAACTCGAGGAGCTTACGGGTTGGGAAGTCATCGTCGGTGTCAAAGATTCGTCTGCACTGCCAAAGTATTTGAGAGAGCTTGCAAGCGGATAGGCTCACAGAGTTATCGAGTGCTCTGCAATCGCGCTAACTGCTTTAAACGCTGCTGACTCACCAGGCAGCTCAAACAGAGATTTTCCCTCCAAAGCATACTCTCCAATTAAGGCATCTTTTGGGATAGCGCCGATGAGGTCTAGTTCCTGTTGCTGTATCTGGTCCTTGATGCTTTCCGGTATAGCGTTCTCGACTTCGTTCAGCACCAAATACGTTCTTCCTACGACAAGATTGAGGCCCTCAGAGAGCTTCTTGATCCGACTCGCGGTGACTATGCCTAGCACCGTCACGTCGCTCATGATGAACAGCACATCAACATCTCTCGTCGTGCGTCGTGACAGGTGTTCCATACCCGCTTCGTTGTCGATGACAACGTAATCGTAATTGACGGAGAGCCTGTCGAGGACATCGCGCAACACGTTGTTGATATAGCAGTAGCATCCGGGTCCTTCTGGCCGTCCCATCGCGATAAGGTCGAACGTGTCTCCTTCAACGAGAGCCAAACGTATCTGATACTCAATAAGTTCACTCTTGGCGACCCCTGCGGGAAACTGCTCTTTGAGAAGATCTTCTCGTAAGTCGCCAATCGTTCGCTCGACGTGCATTCCGAGTCGCACGTCCAAGTTTGAGTTCGGATCTGCATCGACAGCCAAGACAGTGGCGTTTTCAGCGCTCAAGTGTTTTACAAGGAGCGAAGCAAAAGTCGTTTTGCCTGTTCCGCCTTTGCCCGTTATCGCAATGGTTGGCACGCTGTCTCTCCGTAATGCTCTCTGAGGAAACCCCCACCGCTATGCCTACGCTGCTCTTCTACTTAAATACAGGCCACTCGTGCGACGTATCTTATCTTTGGGCGACCGGCAAGCAGCCGTCTTGTGAAATCGGTGATCGAGGGCGGGTAATCATCTCGCAAAGGGCGTGTCAGGTCAAAAGGATACGCTTAGCTGTTTATGTGTATACTCGTGTGGCAATGTGGGGAAACTGATCAAGTTCGGTGTGCGGAATGAACAGGGCTGAGGTAAACTCTTTGAAGAACATGCTGCTGACGCTCAGCTCTATGTGCGTCATATTTTCGACGATCTCTGCTGCTTTGTCTTGCAGGTTCCGCGAGAGCAATACCATTCGCGCTCCGCCAAGAGCCCCATTTCCAATGAACTTGAACGTATCGAGGGGTAGGTCAGGAAGCAATCCAATCGTAATCGCTTTCTTGGTGTCAAGGTAGTTGCCGAAGCTCCCGGCGATGAAGACGTTGCACAGGTCGCCAAATTTGTAGCCAAACGTTTTGAGCAGCACGTTACAGCTCGCGTAGACCGCGGCCTTTGTTCGTAGTATGTTTTGAATGTCCACGTCGGACATGACTATGTTCTTGTCAATGGCTGTGTCCTCTTTGAACGCCACGACGAACTGGTTTCCGTTGCTTCCGACCTCGGTTCTGACGTTGTTCTTGTCTAGCTGAATTTTCCCCGTTCGGTCAATAACGCCACTACTGAAGAGCTCTGCGATGAGTTCTATGAGACCCGATCCGCAAATGCCCTTTGGCTTTTGGTTACCGATGGTCGAGTACTCTACCAGACCGTCGTTGATCCACACGCGCTCTATTGCGCCGTTCATCGCCCGGACGCCGAACTCAACTTCGCCACCTTCAAAGGCCGGACCCGCTGAACACGAGCACGACACGAGGAACGTATCGTTTCCCAACACTACCTCGCCGTTGGTGCCAACGTCGATGAGCAATGAGACGTCCTCACTGTCGCTCATCCCAGACGCGATGATGTCAGCTGTGACGTCACCACCGACGTAGCTGCTCCGGCACGGAAGCGCATAAATATAGGCGTTGGGGTTGACGCTCAGGTCGAGCTTCCCCGCCTTCATCTGGGGGACGGAGGACATCACTGGTATGTAAGGCTCGTGGCGTATGTACTTGGGATCCAGCCCATAAAAAAGGTGCATCATAACGGTATTACCTGAAAGAACCACCCGACAAATTCTTTCATAGCGCACGTTGTTTTCGATAACGAGCTCTCGTATGAGGTCATTGATACCATACCTGATGGTACTTGTCAGTTTGCCGAGGCCATCGTCGTGCTCTTCGGTGTACATCACTCGGGAAAGGACGTCTTCACCGTACACGACTTGCTTGTTATAGTCAGATCGAGCGTCAATCACCCTGCCAGTTGTCAAATCCACTAACTCGACGACGATCGTCGTAGTGCCTATGTCCACTGCGATTCCGATCAGATCGTTATCTGAAGGAGCACCGATATCGATAATCTCTTTTCTGTCCCAGAGGTCCATCAGCGTGACGTTCACATTCCATTGGTTCTCTCGAAGCACTCTGCTTAGCCTCTTCAATGTGGGCAGCCCGATCGTGACGTACCCGATGTCGAGATTGCGCAGCGCGTGCGTGACTCTATCGAGGTCGCTCACGTAGTCAGCTAGTGAAGGGGGAGTCAGAGAAAGCGGTACCTTCAGTACGGGGGGGTCAATCGCTGGCAGAGGTGTGGTCACGCTTTTCATGAGTATTTGGTGTGATTCCACCCTGCTCTCTTTGGGCACGGTCACTTTCAAATTGCCTGCGACTCGAGCCAAACACGCCAAAAAGTAGCCGCCTGCTTTTTCTTCAGCGGTTAGCAGGTCAGTCTCGTCGCTCTGAACGTTCCCCTCGATGAGGACCTTACACTTGCCGCATTTGCCTCGGCCTCCGCAGATGCTATCGATGTAGATGTCGGAGCTCGTAGCTGTGTCAAGTACAGTCGTGCCTCGTTCAACCTTGACAGTCTTGTTGTCAGGTTTAAAAACAACCTTGAATTCCTTCTTCAAATTGCCCCAAAAGCCTCACATTGTGTTCAAAATTGACGTGTCTTTATATACTATATTTTTATATATAGGTTGCGAGGTGGGTAGCGTCG
>JACWML010000052.1 GCA_015661395.1 Methanomicrobia archaeon
TCCATATGCAAGAAAGAACTTATGGCGTCAATTCAGGCGGTCAACGCTTATCTTGTTCGCTATGACCTCAAGACGAGAATAGAAGAAGATCCTACCTCCAAAATGTGCGAATTTTGCGGAAACACATATAAGGGGGCTGAACCAGTTTGCAAAACCTGTCTGCTAGAAATGAAGTTTAGGCTCCGCAGGCTCAGCTGTTTGTTAAATGAAGAAGATGTACGCAAAGTGTATACTGAACCTTTAGTCTTGTGACTTCGCTAGCCCCCCAGAACTGTCGGATCCTCCAAAAATTTCCTCCTCATTTTCGTGAGTCTAAAAACAGTGAATTTGCGCCTAGGCGCAGTTCGACAGCACTTGGCCACGACCTGGTTTTCAGATCTAAGCCACGCGTTTGTTGCTGGGCTTTCATAGGAGTGGCGAGACCGTGGGGCTGGCCATGGCTAGTGACGCCATTTTCGTGGAGCGAATCGATATAGCGGAATCGAGCTAATCGCACAGCGAAGAGTGCAAGGGGCTTGCGCGCTGCCTTCACTTCGTTAAACGTGTATAAAAAGAGCAGTTGTAAGAATAGCGTATATCATGAGCGTTCGCCACTTTTCTTCCGGTTTTTGCAAAGGTTTCCCTCGAAGTTTCGAAAAAAGTACATAAGCGTGCAACCCAGTCAGGGATCTGCGCTTTACGGGATGTGTGAAGCACTGAAAAGAAACGGGTGCGCTCGCCCGTGGCATTCTGGGTTAAGCTACGGTCCTAGTCCAGAAACTATAGTAAAAAAACAGGTGACTAGCCACGCGCGATCAGCCTCTGCAGGGGCTTCACACCTCCCACAGTCACCGCCCAACCGCTGTGAGCGCTTCTAAAAAACGGTTTTTTGGTGTAAGCACGCTCTTTGAGCTCTGATGGCGTTTAGTCCATAAAGTAGTCGAGTGCCTCCGGACAGCGGGTCGTCAGTTGTTCGTAGAATCTCCGCGTGAGCTCTCGCGTGCTTGTGTCGAGAGCGTGCTTGTACGCTTCGACTAGGGGGGTCGGCAGCTTCCTCTTTCGCTTCATAATTGTAACGATCGCCTTCACGGACACATCGACTTCTTCGACCGAACTCCAATCGCTATTTGCCATACTAGCAAAGTTAATCCGTCTTCATAGATAAGACCGCGTTTCCTTCCTTGTGCGGTCGCACACGCCCGCGACCCGCGCGGAAGCGTTGGGGCCAAGTTCGTCTTCGTCAACACGCATCACGACGATTGTGATGGAACGTCTTCAACGCGCTCCTTCACGTCGCACTCTGCGCTTTCGTCACGATTTTGAGAAGTCCTGCGACCACCAGATAGTAGCCGGCCAAGCCTTTCCATATCCCCCATTGCTCTGCAACGCCCCTAGCCTGCGCGCTTGTGATAGTTCTTTCGCTGCAGTAGTAGTGGGCAACCCATCTTCGTAATCCAAGATCATCGGCCGGAAAGACGTCTAGTCGATTAAGGCCGCGTATAGCGGTGAGCTCGGCCGTCCACACACCCACACCGCGCAATGAGCACAAGCTGTCTAGGATCATCTGTGTCTCTCCGTACTGGCTAAGTCGTTCCAAATCGACTGCTTGCGCGGCGATGCGTGCGCCGATGTCCGTAATGTACTCTGCCTTTCTTCGACTCAATCCACATCGCCGTAGGCTATCAACCGAAGCTACGGCCATTCGCTCTGGCGTTGGGAATGCGTAATACGTATCCCCATCTACGACTAAAACGTCGCCAAACGCCTTTATCACCCGGCGCTGAAGAACGTGCGCCACGTTGAGTGCGATCTGTTGTTCGATGATCGAATCGACGAGCGCCTGAAAGACCGTAGCAGTTGCCGGATTTTTCAGCCCGCGGAGCTTGCCACCGAGCTCTGCCATGACGGGATCATTCCGGATCGCATGATAAAAGGGTTTGACATCGAGATGCGCGTTAAACACCGAACTGATGACTGCGTGCGCCGCGGTCACGTCGCGAGCACTGAGCGAACGATCACTAGTGAACACTGCACGCAGTTGTGGAGCGTCTACCGATCCCATCGAGGCAATGGTCGCAAGCAGTAACTTGCCGTCGACACGCAGCACTTGTCGATATGCGGTTCCGTCGTATTTCGCAATTTGAGGATCACCGTCAGCGAGAATGTATGCGCTCAATGCGAAATCAAACGGGGGCGTACAATTAATAGGTTGAATCAGGTGCGTTCGCTTGTGTTCCGGCATGCCATGCTACCTCAGATCGCCTGCTCAGTGGACACAAATCGCCTTTTCGGTCGGTTCTGCGAGATGTCAGGTTTGCTCTGCTAAGACCACGGTGATATTGTCAAGGCCGCCACTCCCTTTTGCGAGCGCAATGAGTCGAGCGCACTTGCTTTGCAGAGCCCTGGCCTTGTCTGAAATCACCGCGTAGATCTTATGATCTGCTATCGTCTCAGTAAGTCCATCGGTACAGAGCAGGACACAATCCCCCCGGTTCCAGGAAAAAGAACCAAGCTCCACGCTCGTGCGGGCCTCTAAGCCAAGGGCTCGTGTAATCACGTGTCGGTACGGGTGTTCTCGCGCCTCTTCAGGACTAATGCGGCCTGAGGCGACCAGTTCTGCAACCAGCGAATGATCTCTCGTCAGGTGCGTGATCTCGCTAGGCGTTATCAAGTAGCCGCGACTATCTCCCACGTGGGCGGCAAAAACGCGCTCGTTGGTCAAGAGACACGCGACAACTGTCGTTGACATGCCCGCCAGTGACGGGTCTTCGCGGCCCTGATGGTAGATAACGTCGTTTGCCAGTGTCACGGCGTTGCCGAGTGTGGAGAGAGAGGCTGCTTCACCGAGGTGCGATGTTATGTAATCTTCGATCTGTTCAACGGCCAAACGGCTAGCTATTTCGCCTGCCGGCTCGCCTCCGACGCCATCTGCTACCGCGATGAATCTGAGACGCTCATTTACACGAAACGCATCTTCATTTTTTTCTCTTCTGTTTCCCTTGTCGGTCTGAGCTGCGAATTTCAGGTTGTCCACCCTCGCCATTTTGTTTGGCCTATCTCAGGTGTCTCACAGATTAGAGCGCATACATAAACGTATTCTTAGCGGTGTCTGGCGCCTCTGGCTGCGTGCGCCTGAAGCATGGTTTGCGCGTCTGTCGAGAGTAAGCCGGAATTTTTATGCGCGAATCATTCGGGCGCGTTCTAAGATGCCGCTGCGCCCAGATCACGCGCATTACCGCGTGACTTGTTCGACGCTGCACTTTGCCATCTTCCTTCCATGCAGATAGGAACGTTTTAATCTCAGAGCCGCGCTACAGAGAAGACAATCGGACAGATCCCTGACGTTAAGAGGCCGGCACGGTAAGCTAATGTAGTACTGTTGAACACGCGCGAAACAAATTGATGTCAGCGGGGGTAACAAGCTTGGAAGGGGATGAGATGAATGCACTTCGCTAATATCTTGGTTGGATCAGACGGTACGTCGCTTATGGAGGTAGTCTTTGACGAATGTGCGTATCTCGCGCAGCTGATGGGGGCGACGATCCACGTTGCGTGCGTTTTAGACATAACGGGCTTTGGGACCCAGCCCGTTGACGCGTCGTGGGAAGAAACGTACGTAATTTTCAAATCAGAAGGGAGGCGGATTCTTGACGCAGCGAGAGACGCGCTGGTAAAGAGGGGGGTGGCCGAAGCCTCAATCATCGACGTTTTGCTTGAGGGGCACCCGGCCGAAGAACTTGATGCGTATGCGAGGGGCCACGCGATCGACCTCATCGTCGTCGGAACGCACGGGAGAAAAGGCTTAGATCGATTGCTCATTGGCAGTGTGACTGACAAGGTCATCCGCACTGCTTCAGTTCCTGTGATGGTCGTGCACTGCGCGTAAACGTGCGCTCTCGAGCGTGTCAGCTTTGCTGCTTTATGACTCTCTGTAGTAATGAAGTGTCGAACGATGATCTGTGCATGACGTCCCAGAGTATCCACGCGCCTACCTCGAGAGACGTGCAGACGTTGCGACAGCCCTTAGTCCATACAAGAACTTCGCTTTATATCCTCTGATAAATATTATTGCATAATTATATTAAATATGAGTGCTATTATATGCACATGCTAATGGGCACTACCTCGGTTGGGGCGTAGCGTGCACATCTGTTGCATGGTTGCCTCGTTTCCTTACACCTGCCTGCTTCTTGCTTGATTCACCTCCCTAGCTACAAGGCAAGGTCAGAAAGGCCGCGTCCCACTACTTCTGCCCATTAGCCCTCCCTTTTTACGATTCGTGAAGCGACATTCGCGAATGGTCGCGTGCGTGATCTATGTGCACGCAAACTGTCTTCCGGCTGAGCGCCTTCGTCAACCAAGCGCGGCAAGTCAAAATCGGTAACCTCAGAAAAGGACGACGCCGTTCCCATCAGTCAGAAAAAGACCAAAAAATGCTGATCATATGAGTAAAGCTCCGTTCTTTGATACCGAATCCATCCGCTGACGCGTAGCCTGGCGCGTGGCGTCGGGAAAGACAAGAAGCGCTCAGCTGAAATCAACGTCAAAAAAGCAAAAAAGAGAGTGTCTACGCCCTCTTTTGCGGTGCAACGGCTATGAAAGCGTCGCCACAGTGCCAGCTAGACCGTGCTGCGCTTGAGTTGCCGCCGTGAATGCTGCACCCACCCTGCATTCATTCGCTCGAGCCGTTTCTTTTTGAGATTCTCCCTCATTATCCAGCGTATGTCCTTGTCGGTGGTCGATAACCAGCGCTCCATCAAAGGCATCCCCGAGGCGGGATTCGCAGCGACCGCCACGCTCCAACAGTAAGCCATGCCCTTCTTTAGGGCCTTGAACTCGTCGGTGTTGCGATCGTTCGCGCTAGAAATCGACGAGGTGATCCGATCTAGCAGTACGAGCGTCTGTTGTGCGCATTCTTTCTGCTTTAGCAGCCGAGGTTCACAAAGCGAAGCGGCTGCGGCTCGCATCTCAAGGAAGTTGCCTCGACTCCAACGCTCCATTTCGCTCAGAAGCCGGCTCATATGTGTGTCGCCGAGGCGTTGAAGGGCCATCGCCACTCCTTCGCGGACGCGCCATCGCGAATCAGAAGCACATTTTCGGAGCGTTTCGAGGACGCTGCAATCTCCTTGCGCAAGAAGTCGCCCCAGCCCCACCGCACCGCATACGGCTAAAAACTCGCCCTGTGTGTTGGCAGGGAATCTCTCTGCGTCAAACGTCAAAAAGTGCTTAAACTGGGCCTCAGTTCCTTCATCGGCAACCACGCTAGCCAACTCTAGATTTCCTCGTGGGCCTGGTAATCTTGACTCTTTTAGCAAGAAGTCATCCCAGTCAGCTAATGAACGCAGTGTCGTGCGATAGTACTCGATCGTGCTCATATCGAACCCCGTTCAGGAATGCCGAAAGCGTCTATTTGTAGTCAGCGGTGCTTGCCAGACATTGTAGGACCGGCCTTTTTTTAAAGGTTGTATTACTTAATGTATGTAGATCTGTGGAACGGAAGAACGACAGCTGAATGAAGAGGCAGTGGGATGGATGCAAAAAAGAGACTGTGCACGTCTTGTAAGTTGATTCTCCCAGACGGGTTTCAATATTGCCCCATGTGCGGAGAACCCGTCACGGATCGCGCCCCCCCTGCCCACGCGCCACCGTACGAACCGCCGCACGAGGATGACAATCCGATATTGTTAGAACGACTAAGTGGCGCGCTCACGGGAAGGAAACTGCTCATCATAGGCGTAGTCGTCGTCGTGCTTCTGGTTATAGCAGCGGCAGTCGTCCTTAGTCAACGACACCAATCCACACCGATAGCGGTCTCTTCGGCGACTCCGACGCCGTCTCCGTCCCCCACAGCAACGCCGTCTCCGTCCCCCACAGCAACGCCGTTCGTCCCCACAGCAACGCCGTTCGTCCCCACAGCGACACCGACCCCCACAGCCACGCCGACCCCCACAGCAACGCCGTTCCCCACAGCAACGCCCACGGCGACACCGGTCCCCACAGCAACGCCGAGGCCCACAGCGGCGCCGACCTCAATAGCGAGGACGCCGGCCCCCACAATGACACCCGCGCTTAGTACGGCCAGGGGCAGATAAGCGAGTCGGGGCTTAGCTGGCCGTAGAATGGTTCGGTTTGACGCGCTTCGCACAGGCCCTGCTGGGCACCCTGCACCGTGCAGACAATGTGGATGCTGCGCTTATGAAAAAGGTTTTGCGGGCGCAGTAATGGCAAGAGCGTGATCGATCGTTTTGAGCAAGTTTTCGACGTGCGGGCGTCGTTCGAGCGCCCCTTCTCGGAGCGTCTGCTTTCCTTGCTCGGTGATCTCGTAAACGATCTTTTCGCGCCCTCCTGTCGGTTCCCCTGCGCGGACGTCGCCCGCCTCTTTCAGTTCGTGAAGGCGCGGGTAGACGTTGCCGGCAGTCGCTCGGAAGTGCCCGTGACTGCGTTCCTTGATGAGTTGCGCTAGGTCGTAACCGCTCATGGGGCCTTTGGTGAGCAGAAAGTAGAGCACGAAGAGCGAGTATACTTTGATGAGGGCGTGCCGCTCAAGCGGTTCTCGTTCGATCATTATTCATGCATGCGCTATTTTTATATATAACAATTGCTGTTATATAATCTGCTGATATACCATTTACTGATATATTAGAAATATATGAGGATTTTGCTCCATACCCTGTACAACGGTTGGAGCTGTCTCCACGAATATCAAGAGGCACGGCATGAACGATACAAAAAACGCACATTTCAAGCCTAACGGAACGAGCTCCATCGTGATCATCTTGAGCCTTATAGCCATTATGGTTATGTTCACAGAGTCGATGCTCATTCCGGCACTCCCGACGCTGCAGGCCGAGTTCAATTCCACAGCGACTTGGACGGCTTGGATACTGTCTATCTACTTGGTGGTTGGGACGGTGTCTGCGCCCATCTTTGGAAAGCTCGGTGATTCGCACGGCAAAAAGAAGATGCTCTTAATCTGTATGGCGCTGTACACCTTTGGTGTCGTCGCCAATGGATTCGCGTGGAATATCCAGAGCCTTTTGACCTTTAGGGCGCTTCAGGGTCTTGGCCTCGCTATGTTTCCGCTTGCGTACGCGATCATCCGTGATGAGTTTCCGCCTGAAAAGGTGGCGATGGCGACCGGTATCGTGAGCGCGATGTTTGGCGTGGGCACTGCGATCGGTCTCGTTGCAGGAGCGTGGATTACCGACAACTTCGGCTGGCGAATGACGTATCACAGCATTGTGCCGTTTGCCATATTTGTCACTCTGCTAGCTGCGTATCTGTTGCGTGAGTCACCTATCCGTACCCCATCTAAAGTTGACTATTTGGGCGCAGGGACGTTTTCGGTAGGCATTGTGGCGTTCCTCGTCGCCATGACCGAGGGCCAGAACTGGGGCTGGACATCCATCAACACGCTGGGGCTCCTTGCCACCTCGCTCGTTTTCTTCGTGCTCCTCTTCCTCGTCGAATCGCGTGTTCCTGAGCCGATGATCGATCTAACGCTTCTAAGCAAGCGAAACGTCTTCTTCACGAACATTGCGGCCTTTGTTGTTGGTCTTACGATGTACATGATGTTCGAGTCGATTACGTACTTGGTGCGCTCCCCGCCACCGGTCGGCTTTGGCTCCAGCATTTTCGATGCAGGCCTCCTCTTCGTTCCGGGTTCAATCCTTCTTCTCCTCGCTAGCCCGTTGGCGGGCGCAGTCGTGAACAAGCGTGGCGCCAGGCTTCCGTTGGTGCTCGGATCGGTTGTGCTCTCGGCCAGCTTCTTGTACTTCTACTTGCTACACGACACAAAATTGCAGGTCATTGTCGGCTTCATGGTGATGGGCGTAGGCATGGGCTTTATGTTGGTGTCGATGATAAACATCATTATTCAGTCTGTGCGCCAGGGGGAAACTGGTATCGCGACGGCGATGAACACACTGTTTAGAACTGCTGGTGGCGTCTTAGGACCGACCATCGCAAGCGTCTTCCTCGCAGAATACGTCTCGCCGCTCGTGATTCAGACGCCACGAGGTCCCGTTCCCGGCCCACTCTTACCTAATGCAACGGCGTTTAACTACATCTTCCTCACTGCGCTCGGCATCTCACTCGTGGGGGTGCTTGTGACGTTATTCGTTACGAGCCGAGCGGCAGAGACAGAGGCGTATGAGCCTGTCAAAGAGGCAGCTGCAGCCGTATGATCGTTGGTGATACGATGGAATACAAAAACATCCTTGTCGGAACCGATGGTGGGGACCTGATGGCCCCCGTGTATGATAACGCGGCCTATTTCGCGGGGCTGACCGATGCGACCGTCCACATCGCGTACGTCCTCGACATCGCTGGGTTTACTGCCTACCCCGTCGACTCATCGTGGGAAAACATGTACGACGTCCTCCTCATTGAGGGAAAGAATATCGTCGCGAACGCCAAAGAAGACCTGGCTTCCCGCGGCGTAAATGAGGATCGAATCGTTACCACGGTGCTCGACGGACACCCGGCGGAAGAACTGGACACTGGCTGACAAAGTCGTGCGGGGCGCTAAGGTTCCGGTGCTGATAATTAGAAGTCGGTAGAGCCCGTTCACCGTTCGTGAAAGCGGGCGGCGGCATCTGCTAGCGCAAACGCTGGGTTCGTGGGTTCGTGAAAGCGGGCGGCGGCATCTGCTAGCGCAAACGCTGGGTTCGTGGAGGGTGCTCGATCGCTCGATCGCTCGTCGCAAGAACAAGGGTTTCGATCGCTGTGAGCCGGTTTGACGTTTCGGTTTTGGCGTGCGCGGCAGGGCTTTTGTTGCCTAGGCCGGTACGCACCAAACAGCGTAACTGAGTCAGAGCTCCGCTTTGGCCATTCGGCCAAGCTTGTCGCACCGCGTGCCGCTATTATTAAGCACTCCAGGTCGTATTGACTATGCGATGTATTTCAAGGAGCTTGTCTCCCTGTTCGATGAGCTAAGCGCCTATTCGTCGAGGCTCAAGAAGGCTGAAATCATAGCTGGTTTTTTGACTGGAGCTTCTGAAGACGATATCGAAATCGTGTGCACATTTCTGACCGGTCGAATATTTCCGGCGTGGGACACGCGCGATATCGGAGTGGCTGGCAAGACGCTGGTCAAAGTAATTGCGAACATCAGTGGCAAGAGCAGCGAGGAGGTCGTTGAGAGCTATCGCGACACGGGACACCTGGGCATTACGGCGGAACGGCTTCTCGGAAAGAAAGTTGCGATGCGCCTTGCAGCGTTTGAGGAGGACCTCACTGTCGCCGATCTGCACCGTTATTTCGAAGAGCTGGCCGCGATGACGGGAAAGGGCTCAGCCCAGAAGAAGCAGCGAACGCTCGCGAGTCTGTTAAGCAGGGCCGCGCCGCGAGAGGCGTACTATGTCGTCAGTCTTGCCACGCGCAACCTTCTCATTGGCTCGAAGGAAGGCGTGACTGAAGATGCTATTGCTCAGAGCTTCAGCGTGCCGGCCGATGCGGTGCGACGCGCGTGGATGCTCGCCAATGACATCGGCCTTGTCGCGCGAATCGCCAAAACGGAGGGACTACCGGGGTTACAGGCCCTCAACATCGAACCCATGCGGCCCGTCAGGCCCATGCTCGCGCAGAACGTCGCCGGTGCCACCGAAGCGTTGGACGTGATGGGGGGTCGGGCAGCGTTTGAAACGAAGTATGACGGGGCCCGAATTCAGGTCCACAAGGCAGGGCCGGAGATCAAGCTCTTCTCTCGCAAGATGGAGGATCTCACCGAGGCGCTCCCCGACATCCGCGCGGCGGTGAACGAAAGCGTTCACGCAAAGTCGCTCATCCTCGACTGCGAGGCGATAGCCGTGGACAAGCGCACCGGGAAGGTGATACCGTTCCAAAACGTCCTCAACCGCATCCGACGCAAGTACAGGGTACGAGAGCTCAGCGATCAGATCCCGATGCAGCTGCGCCCCTTTGATATCCTCTATTTGGACGGAGAAAGTCTCGTCGACCGACCCTTCGTCGAGCGCCGCACGCTCCTTGAGAAGACCGTGGTGCCGCTCGATAAGCGATGCACGCCCTCTGAATTCAAGATTCTCGACGATCCAGAATCCGTAGTTGCGTTCTTTAAGCAGTCGATCGATGCAGGACACGAGGGGCTGATGGCGAAGGATCTCAACGCCGACTACAGCCCGGGCATTCGCGGCCGGAAGATGGTAAAGCTCAAGGAGACCCTTGAGAGCCTTGACCTTGTCGTCATCGCCGCCGAGTACGGCCACGGACGGAAGGCCGGCTGGATCACCTCGTACGAGCTCGCCGCGCGCGACGAGGACAACGAGCAGTGGGTGCCGGTCGGGCGCGTTTCGAGCGGTGCCTCCGATGAACAGCTCAGAGAACTGACTGAGCAGATAAAACCCCTCATCGTCGGCGAGCGCGGGCGTATGGTGGATCTCGAACCGCAGATCGTGCTCGAAGTGAAGTTCAACGAGATCCAGAAAAGCCCGAACTATGCCTCGGGCTTCGCGCTGCGATTTCCCCGTATCGTGCGGATACGAGACGATAAGGGCCCCGACGACGCTGAAACGCTCGAGCGCCTTGACGCATTATATCGCCTGCAGTTCAAGCTCAAAGAGCCTACTGCGACGTAGTTTTGTGCGGAATATGTCGATCAGTTCTCGCTTCGTCGATGGCTGACAACTTTAATGCTAATCCCGTAACTGGAAAGTGATGAGTGGGAAGTATAACGTCAAGACGCTGAGGCCGTGCGTTGGTGGGGGATTCGTCATCGAGGCGCACTTTGAAAAAAGATTCTCCATGGAAGCGCTCTGCAGGCTCTTGGAAGGCATCGCGCAATGCTCGGAGAAGCTCGGCGTTGCACGATTCTCTCACGAGGGATGCACGTTCACGCTGTATCGAAGCGGCAGGATAGACGTGCGCCGCGCCGAATCTGAAGATGAGGCGATTCGATTGATCGATGATATCAAACCGATCGTCGAGGCCGCGTTCGTCGAGCAGCTGTAGCCGTTACTCTGACTTCTTGCATATTGCCGTCATTTTCTTGAGCAACTCTTTCCCAGCCAGCGTGAGTTCGATGTCGCCGTCTCTCTTCGTGGCGTAGCCGGCTTCAATGATACGACGCAGTTCTTGGTCTACTAGCGCATCTCGCGCGGTGCCGTAGCTTTCGCGATAGGCCTTCTTGGCTCCAAGAGACATGCTCCTCCAGAGCAGGTCGTGTGCTTTGAGGTTCACGTCGATCTCCATTTTCAGGCTCCGGCGATTCGGGGGATATTTGTTAGCGGCGCACGATTAACATATCGCTCGGTGGATCTGGTGAATGTGATCAGCCACAAGCAACGGGGACGTGAAGCCGGCCGCCGTAAAAAACCCTAACAATAGACACGCCCGACTTGTACCACTGGGTCAGGCGGTGTGCCGCCACGAATTGCGCTTCATCATCTTCTTCCGCAGCTTGGGTGCCAAGAACAAGACGTGCAACGCCACTGTGACGACGAAAAATAAGACGTGGAGCAGCAGTACCACAAAACCGATCACCATTAAGAGCTGTAGTAACATACATTTGCCGAACATTTCTTCCTCGCAGTGCGCAAAAGACTGTGAGTGCTTACAACGCAGCAATCAAGGATAAGTTTTGCCCTCTTACGAGCGTTTAACAGATCAGAATACCGGGGGTCAGAGCAGCAAAGAATGCGCTCGTGTTGCTGAAATTCACGGCACGAGCGGCGGGTGGTTTGGAAAGGCGTTTCCCCGCGCCGATAGTTTAGCGATGATGGCACTCAAAACGGCACCTGACACGCCCACGACTGCGGTCAGCGCGCTCATACAGGCTATGTCTCCATGAGTTTGAAAACAGCGAATGAGTTGCAATAGGCGGAGCGCGGCGCAGTGCGGCTGTGTGCGCATCCTGCAGCAATTACAGTAATTCGTAAAGAAAAACAAAGTGCGAGCCCAGCTACAGCTGGACTCACATGTTGACTTAAAGTGTTACTTCCGGCGTCGCATCACCAAGTACGCAACGGCCAACAGTCCCACTACTCCGTACGCCGCCTCAAAGCCCGGCAGGCCAAGGAACCCTGCGGCCTTCGACGCAGCAGCCGATGCAACCGATGCAACCGCTCCCTTAGTAACATTTTTATTGGCAGCGGCCGACGCAGCCGCCGATGCAACCGCTCCCTTAGTAACATTTTTAGTCGCATTCGTTGTCGCCGTTTCTGTTTGTGCGAAAGCTACGGTGGACCCTGCGACGATAGAGAGAATCACTAACGTTGCCAAAACAGCGGAAAAGAGTTTTTTGCTAATCATCTTTCACCTCCAAAATAGAGTGTCTTGCGTTGCATGATTTTCTATATATACCATAAACTTTGCTTTTCTCTACTCTTCGACGTCGTATCGCAAATTTCACGTCCATTTAAAAAAGCAAATTCGAAAAAATGTGACAGAATAATAGGCGGAGTGCGGCACTTAGTTGAAACGTCGTAAACCATGTGAACGTGCTAGCGCGCGCGGTGCTGGTGGGCTGAAATGTCTAAGCAGGGCAAAACATATCACAGCGCACAGCAAACTTTGCGTAACTTCAAAAGAACGGCTAAATGGAGCACACGACTATGGCAATTGAAAGTCCTCAATATGAGGTTAAAAAAGCTGGACGGTTGTGAGATCCGAGCGTACTCGACACATATCCTCGCCCAAGTTGACCTGGAATCAGACTTTGATGCTGCCCTACGCAATGGATTTGAGATTCTCGCTCACTACATTTTTGGAGGAAACAGGAAGCGGGAATCAATCCCTATGACGGCTCCCGTCTCCGAGGAACAGGTATCATCATCTGAGGAAATCCCCATGCTGGCGCCGGTGACGTCAGAAAAGATATCGATGACTGCTCCCGTTACTGAAGAACAGGCTGGAGAACACGTGTACCGCGTCTCGTTCGCCATGCCATCGAAGTTCACGCTCGAAACACTTCCCGAGCCACAAGACAAACGGATCGCATTCAAAGTCATCGAGAGCCATAGAATAGCTGCGATACGATTCTCAGGGCGAGTGCACGAGAAGCTCGCAAACGAGAAGACCGAGGAACTCAAGACGTGCCTCTCAAAGAACGGCTTAACACCCAAATCGAACTTTGTTGTCGCTCTTTATAATCCTCCGTTCATACCTGGCATCTTTCGGAGAAACGAGATCATTGTTGACGTTTGACCGCTCGGCGAAACGATCTCGGGGGACGCGAAATTCTGCACCGTGTGTCAAAATGCGTTAGCGAGGTACGCACGAAAAGGGGTTGCAAAAAAATCATCACGTTTGGTGGCGTATACACATCAGCGCATCTCGCGGAGAGGTGTTCGCGGATGCGTCGGAGGCTCCTGGCTTATTCGCTCATAGCGTTCCAAACGTCAGACAACATCGATTCGGCTGTGGGCCTTGATTATTCCGGCTACACGAAACTCCGCGCAGCTTGCGAACTCTTTCGTACTATACCCGACCGTCAAGGCAAGCGGGTTCGAATCTCGCTCGGCCTTCGATTACCGGCGAGCGCAGCTTTCACCTTGAAAAGAGTGATCTTATCTCAGCGATTTGTGGTCTTTGGCGGTCCGCGTTGCTCGAGGCCTTATAGGATTCCTGTTCGCAGTAGTGCGGCGACGGTCAAGCCTCGTTAAGTGTCGACTTGCTTCACGCAAACATATAGGTTGAAAGCGAATCCCCGGCACGAGAGACGGTGAACCTGAGATGAGATCCAGAAACTGATTTTCCACGTATGCTCCCTGCGTCCATGTAACGCAGATAGGAGCTGCATTTGGCACTGCTCCACTGTTCTCTAAACAGCAAACCTTGAGGTGCAAAGCAAGAAGATGACTAACCGCCAACCTGTAATGATTTAACGTCGACCTTAACGCAGCGACGAAAAACGTGTCGATCTTTTTAAAGAGCAAGCGCTTGAGTGCAATAGTTCCTCATTTAGTCAATGCGCGAAATACGAAAGCAGCGGAGCCCATATTTTGAAAGTGAACGGCCCAGGCGTTAGGGTCCTGCAACGCTCGACGCCGTTACAGGCCGCTCGCCGTGTTAGATCGATTACGCATTTTTCGTTTCAGCACTGCACAGTCGAGTACTTATCTGCAAAACCACAGCGTTTTCAATCTTGAAGATCTTTTTTCGCGTTGCAGACCGAGATTGAATCTAACGCTGGCTTTACGTGGGGCAGCTAGGGAAACTATGATCTCGAACTGCGCAGCTGGAATCGTGAGGAAACGTGAAATCTCATTTGAATCCGCTCGACAACTTGGAACCGTCGAACTTGCTTGCAGCAAATCTTAACCTGAAGCGTATTCCTATGCTTCAGAATCCCGGGCTACGCAAATATTCTAAAACGGTAAACGGCGCGTATCTTTGCAAGAGAGCAAATCCGCGCCCGCACGAATCGCAATACCTTAGGCTGCAAATCAAATTTGGGTTTTACTGGTTAACCGGTAACATTGCAACTGCGGCGAATGCAACCATGCCGGCGATGCGTTTTTTTGTTAGTCGAGGAACGCTAAGCTCTTCAAACCGTGTAAAGCGCAAGTTTTAAGGTTTAGTAGGAATTAATTATGTAAGATTGACGTATGTCCAGTTGGTCAAACGAGAATGCTAATCGAGGGGCCATGGCTGGTAGCTGTGCTCGATTCTGGTTCTCTGTTAAGTTGGCCGTTGTAGACCTGGGGGGTGTCTAACGGTATGTCAAACGGTGTGTCTTCAAATCCGGTAGCTGGGATAAAAATCCCGAAATTTAGTGAGCGGGAACTAATAATCATTGTTTTGGCGTTTATTCTTGGTGCCATATCTAGCATTCTTATCGCATTGCCCGTGAGTTCGACTCTTAACGAACCAGACTACTTGGTAGGCTTTGTGGAGGAACCTGCGAAGATTGTCCTGGTATATGCTGTGGCACTGTTATTCCCCGCTGCATTTCTGTCAAAAGACAAATGTGCCGTGTACGGGGCTGCTGCAGGACTCGGTTTTGCGTTTTTCGAGGATATAATCTACTTTTTCATTATGCCTCTTCAGAGCTCTATTATGCAAGGAACAGCGCCGGTCGCATCGGTCGAAGAGATGTGGCTGCGTATAACGGTGTCATTGCCCGGGCATATTCTTTGGTCATCGCTTGCCGCAATGGGCATTGTATTCTTTGTAGTCGATCGTAACCTGTGGTGGAAAACACTAGGCTTTCTCGTACTAGCTGCCCTCCTGCACGGAGTTTATGATGCCACCGTCGGGGCAGGCATCGAAATCGGTGTCCTTTTGATAGTCGCCAGCGCTGGGATTTGGTACGCCGCGTACCGTTACGTCCCAGAAACTGGCATTGCAGAGAAATACGTCGGAATTTTGATAGCCCCCCCAAACAACGAAATTTTTGTACCAGACAACAAGGTTTTTGGGCGAGATGACTTTACAGAGTACGTCCCCTACGACGAAGCGACCCTCATTTCACGGAATCAATTCACGATTTCGCGGATAGGGGAGCAATTCTTCATAGAAGACTTAGGAAGCAAAGCAGGCACAAGCGTTAACGGCACGCGGCTCAAGCCGTACACAAAAGTCACCTTGAGGCCGGGATCGAAGATAACGCTCCCTAGCAGAACGACGCTGACGTTTACGACAAAGGGTGCCGTTCAGGCAGTATCTCCTGTAACGACCCTGGAAGTACCATCCACTGGCGCTGGCATTTTGATAGTTCCCCCCGACCACGAAATCGCCGTATCAGACAACAAGAATTTTGGGCGAGATGACTTTGCCGAATACCTCCCGTTCGGCGAGGCGAATCTCATTTCACGGAATCAATTCACGATTTCGCGCATAGGGGATCAATACACCATAGAAGATCTCGGGAGCAAAGGAGGCACGCGAGTTGACGGCACGCCGATCAAGCCGTACACAAAAGTCAGTCTGAAGACGGGATCGAAGATAACGCTCCCCAACGGAACGACGCTGACGTTTACGACAAAGGGTGCTATTCAGGACGTGTCTCCTGTAACAACTACGAGACCAGAACCCGCTGCCCCACAGAGACCTACGGAACCAGAATCTACTGCCCAGCCGACCAGAACCAGCACTGACGCACGTGCGACCCAGCGAGCTGACGCGGTACCGCGTCAGGCACCAGCATCCACGATGCCTGAGTCAGCCACGAAGCCCATGCTCGCGAGAATCGTTGCGCCGAATAACTCCGACATCTCTTTGGTCGGCTCAAGAAAGTTCGGCCGAGATGATTTCCGAAATATGGTGGCTGAGGAAAAACTGCCCTTTATATCACGACAGCAGTTCACAATTAGTGTCTCCGGAGAGACGTACTATATTGAGGATCTGCAGAGCAACAACGGCACAACCCTGAATGGTGAACCTCTGCAACCCGGGTCACAAAGAGAACTTAAGCAAGGCGATGAAATCTGCTGCGCAAACGTTCTGCAGCTTAAGTTCCAACCATGACGCCGCGCACGCAGTGCCGCGCTTCGCACTGAAGACAAGCGTGAGTCTTACGCGCACAGGGGCAGCCCTCTGTGGATGAATGCCGCACGACTACATAGCGCGGTTTTCAGTGAAGCGACCACAGAGCCGTGGCGGAACACGTAAGATTTTAATCGCGGTACGCGAGCACGACGGTAATGTTGTCTGCGCCTCCATGCTGGTTCGCCGCGTCCACCAGGTTTTGGCATCTTAGCTCCAGCGGTATGTCAGCTCTGGTAACTATCGCGTTGATCGCGGCATCATCAACCATGTCGGTGAGCCCGTCGCTGCACAGCAAGAGATAATCTCCTGTCTCCCAGGGGACAAAATCAAGCTCAGCCTGCAACGGCCTTTGACTCCCTAAGAATTTCGTTATGACGTGTCGCTCAGGATGTACGAGTGCCTCCTCTTGCGTGAGTTGTTCGTTTTCAACAAGTTCTGCGACAACCGTATGATCACGTGTGATTTGTTGCATTGCGCCCATATGAACGAGGTACGCCCGACTGTCTCCCGCGTGGACCACGTAGAGCGCGTCTGAACCACACAATGCGGCTACTACAGTCGATCCCATGCCTGTCCACGCTGGATTTTCCGCGGCTCTTTGATAAATTTCCTGATTCGCGTTGATAACGGCTTCACGCAGCACGTTCTCGATGGGCTTGTCATTAATGTGTCCGTCAACATAGTGAGCGATTAGCTCTGCGGCAAAGCTGCTAGCTACCTCCCCCGCCCTGTTCCCTCCTACCCCGTCAGCGACCAGCAACAAACCGGCCGCGGTGTCGGCGAGAAACGCATCCTCGTTATGGTCACGGGTCACTCCCGGATCGGTCTTTGATGCGACCCAAACAAGTGGCTTATCTGCAATAGAGGGCGGTACAGGGGCCCCCTCTAGTCGTTCTGGTCGGACGCGGGGCCTCTCTAGTTCAGCGATCCCTTTCGACGTGACTAAGGGCGTGAAAGACTGCGCGCTCATTAGAGCGGTCGGCTGCGTGCTCAGTAGCGCGGTCAAGTCGCGTCTCTCGGTGTGGCGCGGCTCGCGCCTGTGTCGCGTTACAAGAACCACAATGACACCGATCGCAACCGCAGCCACAAGGAGCCCGGTGAACAGAAAAGCGTTAACTGGGCCAAAAGGGTTTTGCAACGGGATTGACACGTTTGTAACGTTTCTTGTGGCGTTGCGCCCCTGAAGACTTGTTACGTTCAATAGGGCAAGCATCGTGAGGGCCCAATCGTGCTTACTCACGTCCCGCACTACGAACGGCGTGCCACTCATATACCTGCTTGTCGCGTGCAAATCCCCACGCGCCCCGCTGTCATCTAGTTACTGACCCCCCCGAGATCCGTGAGCAGCTGGTCCATACTCTGGTATCGCTCCTCCTTGTGCTTTCTCAGGCATTTGAGGATGATGGAGTCGAGCCTCGGTGAGGCCGGGCGAATCTGCGAGGGTGGGACCGGTACCTGTTGAAGTATCGCGTCGACGATCGCCGGGTCATCGGCAAACGGCAGCTTCCCCGTCACCAGTTGATAGAACAACACCCCTAGCTGGTAGATATCCGTCCGCTCGTCAGCGCGCCCGAATTGCCGCGAGAGCTCTTCAGGCGCGGCATACTGAAG
>JACWML010000053.1 GCA_015661395.1 Methanomicrobia archaeon
ATAAACACAAGCGGGGGGCTGAAGGCATGCGGGCACCCAGTAGGGGCAACGGGAATAAAGCAAGCAGTGGAGATCGTCGAGCAGCTGAGAGGCGATGCTGGAAAAAGGCAGGTTGAAGGGGCTGAAGTAGGCTTGACCCACAATGTCGGCGGAACGGGTGGCACCGTCGTTGTGCATATCCTAGCGAGGTGATTCGATGACCGTCCCGCGTTTTTCGAGAGCAATACCAAACCGATATAACCTCATCGGCACAAAATGTGAGAACTGTAATACCTATTACTTCCCCCCGCGGCCTGTGTGTCCCCCTTGCAGACGCAAGGGCGTGATTCGCGAATATCAGTTTGAGGGCAGCGGAAAAGTGGTAACCCACACCACTATATATTCAGCTCCTGAAGGTTTCAGCAAGATGACGCCGTACGTTCTGGCAATTGTAGAACTCGATGAAGGGCCAAGGCTTACGGCGCAGATCGTTTGTGATCCGTCTGAAGTCAAGATCGGAATGCGCGTTAAGTCGGTTTTTAGAAAGCTCGGCGAGGACGGACCAGACGGCGTGATCTACTACGGGACAAAGTTCATTCCAGCATAACGCGTTCAACCATCGGCGGTCGCTTACTTTTAACTCTTTTTTTTTGGCAATGCCTTCGATGCACGGATGATAGCGCCGCAAACAAAAGCGCTGTGATTCGCGAGCTGGGGGCTACGCGACGAGATCGTGCGTAATCTGACGGTATCGCGCACGCAGCGGAGGGCTGAACGGTCACCGCCCAAGCGTCGCGTGTGCTCTCGCAAGATGTCTTGCAGCGTGTGCTGCTATAAGAGAGAGTTCACCCGCAAGCACGGCACAGCAGACGATTTCAGCAAATTTCTTAGCATGAGCTCCTGGGGGCTTCCCTCCGCCTGCGACGTCCATTATCGACAAACATTCGTGCTGCGTTTTGATCGAGGTTCCCCCACCCACTGTGCCAACTGGCAGAGAGGGCATGCTTACTGATGCATACAATTCGTCTCCGCGTACAGAGAAGCTAGTAATTGCCGTCGACGCGTCGACAACGTGAGCCGGGTCCTGACCGGTTGCAATAAACATAGCCGCTATGACGTTTGCTGCGTGTGCGTTGAAGCCCAGCGATCCGGCTTTGGCAGATCCAAGCATATTTTTTCGATAATGAACATCTGCCATGCCTTCCGGCGTCGTCTTCAGTTCGTCGTGAATAATGCTTCGAGGGATAGAGGTTTCAGCAACTACGTTTTTGCCTCTGCCTTCGATCAAGTTGATCGCAGCGGGTTTCTTATCTACGCACATATTGCCTGAAAGGGCGACCAGCCGAATGTTGAGCTCATCAACGATGATGTCAGCAAGTCTGTCAGTAGCAATGGTGACCATGTTCATCCCAAGGGCGTCTTTAGTGTCAAACGCACACCGTAAGAAAACGTTGTCCGCAACAACGTAAGGGTCTATTCGCACGAGTTCCCCGTGTTTCGTGGTCTCCCTCGTTGCTTTCTTAAGCTTAGTAAAGTTCTCTGGCTGCTTTACCCATTCAACAACGCGCTGCGCTTCGACAACATCAGCCACCTCAAAAACTGGAGCGCGGGTCATTTCGTCGTTGAAAATCCGAACAAGGGCACCCCCGGCAGAGGTAATAGCCTTGCACCCCCGGTTCACAGATGCTACGAGAGCCCCTTCCGTCGTAGCCAGTGGAAGGTAGAACTCTCCATTCGCGTATTCTCCCTTCACTGCCAGAGGGCCAGCAATGCCGACCGGCACTTGCACGGCTCCGATCATGTTTTCGATATTGCGTTTCGACGAGGATTCGGCGTCAATAGCATACTCGCCGAGTGCATCCAGTGCCGTTCCTGTCAATTTTTCGACCGCTTTGCGCCTGATTTCAACTGCCTCTGACGCAGGAAGATCTATTTGATGGAGCCCTAGCTCTTTCCTTGAAACCTTATCGATGAGCATATTATCGTCCCTCACGCAAAGCCCCCAACAGTTTAGTGCGGGTGTTGACTCGCACGCTATTTCCTAGTTGTCGACGACCGAGCCCAAAAGTTTGTTTTTTCGCCTTTAGCTCAGCTCAGCGGCGATATACTACGGCTTAAATTATTTATAGAGTAACCTGATATATAAAGATGAATTCTGATGCCTCAGTGGCTAAGCCTGGTATAGCGCGTCCTTGGTAAGTTTCTCGAATCGAACACAGATAGGACGAGGTCGCGGATTCAAATTCCGCCTGAGGCTTTTTTGTTGTCTGACTCTGCCAAAAACATGTTCATAGGCGTTGACCACGGAACCCAAGCTGTTCGCTTTGCTACGTTGGATAAGCGAAAGCTTGAGCTTCCACGAGAAAACATCGCTGAATCTTCTGTCGTGCACGATATTGAGGAGGGGCTAAACCTTAAACTCGAGTTCGTCAAGCTCATCGGGCTCACATACTCCATGGGCGATGGTATCACGAAGATTACGGACATCAGAAGAGTACGTAACAGAGGCCTCAAGGCGGTTGGCGGGGCTGGGCGTTACATCGGAGGAGGCACCGGCGTCTATGATGCAATTCAGAAGTCAAATGCACCTGCTATCGTACTGCCAGGAATCCACGACGAATCAAACGTCGATTTTCGAATGAAGTTCTTTTCCCACGGAGCTTCACCAGAAAAGGTCGGACTAGCCTACTATATCTCTAAGTACCACAAAAACCGAGACTTCATCTTATGCGACGTAAGCTCTAATACCGTGTCTCTCGCGGTCGCAGAATCGCGTATCTTAGGAGCAATTGATGCCGCAATATTTGCACCAGGAGTGACACAAGGGCCCTTAGATCTTCAAGCTATACGGGACGTAGATAATGGACTGATGACTGCCAATGAGGCTTTTTCTCGCGGCGGCCTCTTGAAACGCGGCCTTGGCGAGCATGATCTGGTCGCAACGCTGGCACTGTATGCGGCGATGGAGATCAACGCGCTACAAGTCCTATTGCGAGACTATTCAGCACAGGGATCGATATTTTTGGCAGGGTCTGCGGCTGCTAAAGTGAAAGCATTAGTAGACGAGCACTTGAGCACCTCTTCTATCGTTCTTGACCCGTGGAGTGCAGCAACAGGATGCGCTGCCATCGCTAAAGATGTGTGGGAAGGCTCAGTCGATATCATGGGCATCCCGGTCGACTTCCAATAATGTGGAGGTTGCACACGCCCAGATGGAGCTGTAGGACTGCGAACCAGCTGCGACTACCCGACCCAACTTCGCCTTGGTGGATAGTCACCTTGAGCATAGAATCTATCTAACGCGCGTTTGGGACGAAACAAGGGTTCGAAAGGATTAAAATAGATTGAACGATTAATGATGAACAGCGGAGGCCGTTAAGTGAAAGAGATACGCATACACGGCAGAGGCGGGCAGGGCTCTGTCACCGCTGCCGAACTACTCGCTGTCGCAGCGTTCGAAGACGGAAAATATAGCCAAGCATTCCCCTTTTTTGGCGTTGAGAGGCGCGGCGCACCAGTTACTGCATTTACGCGCCTGAGTGATAAGAAAATTCGTCTAAGAAGCCAGATCTATGAGCCTGATTATGTCATTGTACAAGACGCAACGCTAGTATCGGCAGTTGATGTTACCGCCGGACTGAAGCCTGATGGCATTGTAATCGTAAACTCCGAAAAATCGGCTGAAGACGTAGGACTCAACGCAGGAATAGATGTTAGGACGATAGACGCTACCGGAATAGCCTTAGAGATTATCGGTCGGCCCATCGTTAATACAACTCTGCTGGGTGCATTTGCGGGTGCGACAGGCGAGATCAGTATTGAGTCGATAAAACAATCGGTTCTAGCCCGATTCCCTGGGAAAATCGGCGAAGTGAATGTGCAAGCGGCAGAAAAGGCCTACCAGCTTATGGCCGCAACCGAGCGAAAGCCCCACAAAAAGACAAGAGCTCGAAAGAAGGAAGCGGCACGTGAAAGCTACGAAAAGATCCCCACGGCAGCAATTGGAAAGCCTGGAACCTCAGAAGTCACAGAAACTGGCGACTGGAGGATTTTTTATCCCGAGTTCGACATGGAGCAATGCACCCGCTGTGGCAAATGCTTTGAGAACTGTCCTGATGCTGCCATCATCGAGCGAACGTTACGCGGAAAAGAAGCCGACGAGGCACGAAAGAGAGCAGAAGAGCTTGAAAAGGCGGGCAAGATTAAGAAGGCCGCCGTCAAAAAGGCCCATATCCAATATGAACTAGATCCGACGTATTGTAAAGGGTGCGGAATATGTGCTAATGAGTGCCCGATCCAGGGTATCAAGATGAAACTGGAGGAGAAGTAGCATGTTGGAGATAATGGAAGGGTCTCACGCGATTGCACTTGCGGTAAAAGCGGCGAGACCAAACGTCGTGTCCGCTTATCCCATAACCCCACAGACGCACATCGTGGAAGATATCTCTCAATTAATAGCGGACGGGGACCTCAATGCGCAATACGTCAAGGTAGAGTCCGAACATTCAGCAATGTCCGTATGCATCGGCGCGAGCGCTACTGGCGCGCGAACGTATACTGCAACAACCTCGCAAGGCCTAGCTCTGATGCACGAAGTGCTCTTTAACGCGGCAGGCATGCGATTGCCGATTGTTATGACTGTAGCAAACAGAGCACTCTCAGCACCCCTCAGCATATGGAATGACCATCAAGATTCCATTTCAGAGCGCGATTCAGGCTGGATTCAAATCTATGCAGAAGATAACACTGAAGCGAGCGACCTGACGATTCAAGCGTATAGAATTGCGGAAGACAGCCGAATTCAAGTTCCGGTGATGGTCTGTATGGACGGCTATACGCTGACTCACACCTATGAACCTGTCGAACTTCTCGAACAGGACCTTGTCGATGATTTTTTGCCACCTTACCGGCCAACGGACTTCCTGAGCGTGTACGATCCAAAGTCTTTTGGCATGTTTGCCGATCCTAATTACTATACCGAGTTCCGGTATCAGAATCACAGGGCGCTGGAAGCGGCTAAGGCTGTGATACCGGAAATATCGACCGAATTCGGTGAAGTGTTTGATCGCGATTACGGCGGCCTTATAGAGGAGTACAGGTGTGATGATGCCGAGTATGTGCTGATGGCAATGGGATCTGTAGTCGGCACTTTGAAAGATACCGTTGATGATCTGCGCGACGACGGCGTTCGAGCTGGCGCTATTAAACTGCGTTCGTATCGCCCATTTCCCGCCGACGAGGTACGGAGCGCTTTGGCTGGTGTGGAAGCCGTCGGCATTTTAGACAAAAATATCTCACTTGGTTTCGAAGGGGCACTTTTCACCGATGTCAAAGCGAGCCTTTATCACGATGATAACGCTCCTAAGGCGTTCGGCTTCATCGCTGGTCTCGGGGGCAGGGACATCCCAAAACGAATCTTTGTGAAGATGTTTGACTGCATTCGCGACGACAAGAAGATTGCGAAGAGCGAATTTTTCGACCTGAGAACACAGATTTTAGATTTCCAAGAGGTCTAGACATGCAAGCAAAAGAAGAAGAGCGACCGGTAGACTTGTTAGCGTCGGGTCATAGAGCATGCGCAGGATGCGGCGCGGCACTCACGATACAAGAGATTCTGAGAGCAACAGGAGCAAACGTGTTCGTTGCAAACTCAACCGGCTGCATGGAAATCATTTCCTCGCAATATCCGCAATCCGCTTGGAAAGTACCGTGGATCCACTCGCTTTTTGAAAACGCAGCAGCGGTCGCCTCGGGGATTGAAGTGGCGCTTAAGGCACTCGGCAGAGACGAAGAGGGCAAAGTGGTCGTGATCGCCGGTGACGGAGGGACCGTCGATATAGGCATGCAGGCTATTTCAGGAATGCTTGAAAGGGGTCACGACGTCTGCTATATTTGCTACGACAACGAAGCGTACATGAACACGGGAAACCAGCGCAGTGGCTCCACGCCGTTCGACGCGTCCACGACAACGAGTCCATTCGGCAAGAAATCGTTCGGAAATGACCGGCCGAAAAAGAACATGCCGGCCATCGTGGCAGCCCACGGCATTGCCTATGTAGCCACAAGCTCTGTCGGTTATCCGAGGGACTTGACAAAGAAAGTGCAAAAGGCTGTTTCTGTCAGCGGTCCGGCATACCTACAGATTCACGCCCCATGCAACGTTGGATGGGGCTTCGACAGCGCAAAAACGATAGAGATCGCACGACTCGCAGTGGAAACCGGACTTTGGATGATGTACGAAATCGTGGACGGGGAGCTCGTCAACGTGATGAAGGTGTCTCGCCAACAGCCCGTTGAAGAGTATCTCAAGCAGCAGAGGCGATTTGCTCACCTTTTCAAGATGCCCGGGGGCGAAGCTCAAATCAAACTAATTCAAGACTACGCAAATCACAACTTTGAAACATACAAAGCGGCTTCTCGGGAGGCAACTGGCGAAATTCAAACGTAGTCCCAGTGCAACATTGCGACGTAGTGTTGTAATGCTCTTAAGCTATGATTCCGGCTCGCTTCAGACTAGCGTGTCGATCAAGGTGGTTTAAGCTGGGAGAGGACGGCATAAAGCGCTTCGAAATCCGCTTCTACTTCAATGGGTGGGCGCACGGCTTTAAAAACGGCTTCTGGATCTTTCAAAAGATGGCCGGTCGCAATGCAGACAACGATCTCATCCCGATCGATTGTGCCTTGCCCAACCAACTTTCTTAGTCCTGCGATTGAAGCTGCACTTGCCGGCTCGACTCCGATGCCTTCCCACCGTGCTAAGTCTTTTTGAGCTTTGAGTATCTCTTGATCGTCGACCGATTCTGCGACGCCGTTAGATTCTCTTATCGCCCGCAGGGCTTTGGGGGCATTTATCGGGTTGCCAATTCTGATTGCGGTCGCGACAGTTTCGGGTTCGATCACCGGCTCTATCTCAGCCAAGCCGCGTCGAAAAGCATCCACGATCGGAGCAGACCGACTTGCTTGTATCCCTGTCATCATCGGCACGTCCTGAATGACGTCGAGTTCTCGGAATTCCTTGTATCCTTTGTAGATTGCGCTGATATTGCCTGCGTTGCCTACGGGAACGATTACTCGGTCAGGCGCTTTCTCGCTGCCGTACGCAACAAGCTGATCAATCGTTTCAAATGCGATCGTTTTTTGCCCTTCTAGCCTGTATGGGTTCACGGAATTTAGAAGGTAGAAGCCTTTTTCCGAACAGAGCCGTTGAATAAGCAGCAGAGCATCATCGAAGTTGCCCCTGACCGCTAGTACTTTTGCACCGTGCATGAGTGCCTGGGCAACCTTTCCCAACGCTACGTAACCTTGAGGCAAGAGAACAACTGCTGCCATGCCCGCTTTTGCAGCGTAACTCGCCATAGATGCCGAGGTATTCCCTGTCGAGGCACACGCTACGGTATTGATCCCAAGTTCCGCTGCTCGTGAGACACCTACGGTCATGCCCCTGTCCTTGAACGAGCCTGTTGGATTCATCCCCTCGTGTTTAACGTAAAGCTCCTTGACACCACACTCTTCTTCAAGCCTTTTACATCGGTACAGAGGCGTCCCCCCCTCCATTAGCGAGATGGGAACTCCGGAAATCGGGAGGAGTTGGCGATATTTCCACACGTGCGGCGGAATAGCCGAGAGATCTTTCAAACTGAATCGCACTTTCGAGAAGTCGTACCTGATCTCAAGGAGACCGTCGCAACTGCACGTATTCGCGACGGTTGAGAGGTCATGCTTCTTGCCGCAGTCAATACATTCCAAATGCATCTAGTCAACCTGCTTGCGCAATAGCGTCGAGCTTCTCGCTTACGAGTTTCCTAGCCTTGTTCACCGCTTCGTTGATCTTTTCTGCGTGAGGGCCGCCTCCTGACGCCCGCTCAGGCCGCCCGCCACCACTTCCGCCAAGTATGCTGCACGCCTCTTTTACTATCACAGCCGCATTCAAGCCTTTTTTCACAACATCCGTGCGCATCATGATAACGATATTCGCCTTGCCTGCGCGCACGCCTCCGAGGATGATGATAGCGTTGTCGTTCAGCAGCTCCTGTGCGGTATGCAGGAGCTCTTTCATATTAGCGTCAATTGGCGTCATGCTATAGATTTTAATGCCGGGCTGCGGTTCCTCCACAGTCGAAACCATGACAGGATTGACTTTCGCTACCACATTGGCAACCGTATCCAGAGTGACTGCGACATTAGTAAGCTTCTTGAATGCAGCATCTAACGACGAAAGCGCATCCCTAAGCGTATGAAGATCTCCGGCATTCAGAGCATCCTGCGCTTTTTTGATCGACACACTCTCTGTTATGAACTCCGCCTTCCGCTCCCTCAACTCTTCATTTTCCTTGCCTAGTTCCTTCCATTCCTCAAAGAAGCGACTCGTGGTAGACGGAAGTTGCTCTGGGGGGACTCGCAGAGTCTTTGAGGACTTGCTTATGATAGCATCGCGCTCCTGATCGTATAATATCGCCGCTATGCCGGCAGCAAATTCAAATCGCTCGAC
>JACWML010000009.1 GCA_015661395.1 Methanomicrobia archaeon
GTTGAGCTTGCGAAGCAAGCGAGAGACACGGAGAGGGGCGATTGATTGGAAAGGTTGAATAGGTAGTTGTGAGATGTCAGATAAATCGGTGAGATTATGCAACTTATAGGAAAATCGAAGATAGGCAAGAAATGTTCAAAGCCAAGCATCACGTATCCGTTAATCCATCTACCAAAAGAGTATACCGAAATTATGGGCAGCCCAGTCAACATCTATGAGACCGAGCTTGAGGGCTGCACTGCATTTGTTATCACCCTTGAAGATGAAGAGAAGAATCGAGTGGCAAGCCAAGTTGCGCAACCTGACTCAAAAGTTGGACAACCAAGACTTCAGAATGCGGCAGATTCTCGCCTTGCTGCCTTAGAATCTAAAACAGATACTATTTTACAATTCATACAAGCAAATAGCAGTGCTAGTCATTCTATATCAAAAAAAGGAGCGCCCGAGTCGGGATTTGAACCCGAGTCGGAGCCTCGACAGGGCTCCATGATAGGCCGCTACACTACCCGGGCTTGCGCACGCAAAGCGACTGCCTGACGCAGCACAGCTTACTAGCCAACTATGGATAATAAAGCTTTCTGCGATGCTTTGGGGGCTTTCCTTTGCCTCTGACTGTTTCGTGGAATCTGATGTATTTTTGGCTAAGACTTCAGAAGGCTGTTCTACACTTGTACACTGTTTTAAAACTCCTTCGCTCTGTTTTAAAACTGTCACCTTTTGGCATGACATGGTCGGTAACTGTCAAAAAAGCACGTTTTCCTTCACGTTCAGTTAAAAAAGATGGCAACGGTGTGTCCGATTACGTCGGCACACTGTTGCGGTAAGCGAAGTTGCGGATGGCTTACGCCCTTTCTAGCCGAAAGAGAACCGATCTTTGATTTTCCGATGTGCTGCATAACGAAACTACGTATCAATCAACGACGATCGGGTACTATTCGGGCTACTAGAATAATAACCTATTTGGAAAGGCTCGTCTCGGCTAAGGACGGAATTGTGGCTTCGTGCGCTTCGCAATTGCCGATGCTGCGTGAACAGTAGGGTAGTCGTGCGACAGCTTAGAGCTTTAGACACTTTTTTGTGCGCGCTCATCGGTCGCATTGCGTGGAACGCGTTGCGAGCGATAATCCTTCTTTTTCATCAGCGACACGGGTCAGATACGGCGAACGTTTCTCGACTTAGACGCCTTACCTCGCCATTGTTTTGGATCTTCAATGAGTAGAAGAACTATGACTATTAATGGAATAACGATGCCAGCTGTGTAGCTCCAGTAAAACCCGTTCAGGTAGGTCAGATACCCGAAGCCAACCACTAAACAAAGCAATAATAGAAACTCTATGATCCTAAACGGACTCATCTCTCCCCCTCCTCGTATTTCATTCTGCGCAACTCAAAACTCCAGACTTGTTCAACTGCGTACTCGAGAATTGTGCAACGACTTAACCGTTGCCTTTTGCCTTTTGCCTTTGTCCCGCCGCCGTAATTGGCTCTCGCAACCTAAGGCGCGTCAGCTAAGTACTGAGCGCCATTGCAGGCGCCATGCTGAGAGCGACAAAAAAATAACGCAAAGAACACTGTGAGATGGGTTTCAAGCCTAACGAATGTAAACGATGTGGAAGATGCGCTGGCAATACTTACACAATTGCCATAAGTCGATTATGCATCATTCGATGAATATCGACAGCTTCCAGAACTATTTAATGCAAATGTGGGTCTAGCGCCCTATTTTACAATATCTTTGAGTATTGCCTTTCGATATTGGCACCTCTCCGCGTGAGCTGTAAACAGCCTCAAGAGAAGCACCGCCCAAAAGCGGCCTGCGTGCAACCAAACACCGCGAGGGAGCGCAGCGAACCGAGTGGTAAGGGGCCTAGTTCGCGGTCGGGCCTGGCGTTGTTGTATCTAAGGGAAGCAAAACGACGCTCAATAGTGTTGAGCCCCTTTTTTGGCCAAGCTTTGACTAGCAGACACCCAACGGGGGCCTATGGCTTTCCTGCTTTTCAAAATCACAAGAGGGGGAACCAATCAGGTAAGGCGTAATAACTTTCAAACAGAATGAGTGAACGACTAGCATGGTAGCAAAAGAATCACCAGAATCATCAATTAAACGTCAACTAATCATCAGAGGAAGGCATTCCGAATTTTATAACGCGGAGCCCTTAGTTATTACAAGAGATAAAGGAATGATATCAAGCGACGATATGAGGGTAACCTCGGGCTATAATAGCGCAGCGTGTTCCTATGGTCCTTTCCTTAGCTCTTAGCTCATTATTTCTTTTTTGATTCGGAGCTATCTCCTGTCGCGAACTATTTTCTCCATGTCCTGTCCCGACTTTTCCAAGTCGGCAAGCGTCATCACAGGCGTCATATCAATATCAGCCTCCCAATCGAGCCACGGCGGCTCGGTCACTACAGCCATTTTATCAATGCTCGGCATATCCAGCACGAAATATATTGTCCGCTGTCCGTGAGAGGGCGTAAAGTACAGCTGCTCTGGCTTCACGTCGTCGACATACTTCATGAGTTGTTTGAATAACGTTCCACTCTTTATCAGGGGATTGGCGATTTCGGCGGGTATTGTACATTTAACCATAAAACGCATGGTATAACCTCATATCAGATTCACAGTGCGCACCAATAAACTTTCGTCGCAGAAAATGCGGCAGCTCAATTATGCCGGATGACGGGCAATAAAGCTGCCGGCTGATCGTTAATGAGCTGGTAACGCCGGCGGAGGTTATTGAGGGATAGCAACGTGTTCCTTTTCCCAGTTCCGTAGCTCCCAGCTCATTAATTCTTTTGAGGTGCCGGATAATGCCAGTAGGAGACGCCATTACAGCTGGCTCGGAAGCACCCCAAAATAGATGCCAACGCCCCATATGACAAGAATCAGCACGAGAATCAGCACGATTGCGTTCATCGCCTTTATCCACCTGTCATTCATCCCGACGTAGGTAATAGGCATACGTAGCCTTGTTATCGCATCCACTTATCGTAATCCTTTGTGACCAACAAACGTAACAAACATCTATTTTCAACGAGCGAGCGCTCGTGCAATTTACGTCGCGTTCCAATGGTATTCACTCGACGAGCAGCTGATACTTCTCCTCTAGGCAAATAACCATATGAGCGCTATGAGCTACGAATCCTCACTCAGCACCGCCTGCACCTTTGCGTCGCCACGTTCAGCGAACTCTATTAGCTGTCGAAAACCTTGTCGGCTTAGGCTGCCGCAGTAACTTAGTTTGGGATGGAGTGGCGTTTGGTGGACCCTCAGATTGAAGGGAAGCACCGCCCACAAAAAGCGGTTTGCATGCAACGAAACAAAGCGAAAGTCCGTTTTTAACGTCCTCTTCAGTCACGATGCGACTCGTCCATGCTTACGTATTTTGAGGACTTTCGGCATCTTCAAGAAGAGTTCAAACGCCAGAAAGCGTGTGTCAAAGGTGGTATTGGTTAAATACTTGAGAAAACCTTTCGTGAAATTGAGCACCTTGCGTTTGGCGTATATGCATTTCTATTTGCTCAGGACTGTGTCTCGCGCCACATCCAAGGTTGCTTTGCTGATTACGCCGTTAGTGCCGCCGCACAGAATCTCTGTCGCCTTTTTCATCCAGTTAACGCTCTTTCGCTCGAGACCAGCAGTACGCCACTTTCTGTAGTTCGTTAGCTAACGCCGGGAAAATGTCAAGTTGAGCGTGCTGAGGTTTTGCTGCTCGCGCGGGCCAGGTAGAAATCCCATCTGTACCTTTTTGGGGATAGGAGCATTACTGTGGCACCTGCTAGGCAATACAATATCGTTGTCAATTCTGAAACAGGGGTCGAAAAGAGAGGGAAGACTCGGCAGAGCTCCATGAGAGGCCGCTACACTACCCGGACTTGCGTATGCAAAGCGACTGCCCGACGCAGCACAGCTTACTAGCCGAGTATTGATAACAAAGCTTTCTGCGAAGGTGCGTGGGCCTTAGAAGCAATCTAGAACGACGGGGGCGGTTAGCAAACGCGGGGAACGGGATCGCCTAGTGGGGTATCGACAAAGCGAGTTCCGCCAATCTGTGTCGTCATTAGCACTTTTTGCCCCTCCTTTACCTCGCCAATTATCGCAGCATTTTTCCCGTACTTGGTTGCCTTGATCGCGTTGAGCACCGCTTGCGCGCTATCCGCTTCGACACCGATAAGCGCCTTCCCCTCGTTGGCAACTTCCAGCACATCAATACCAAGCATCTCGGCCGCAGCTCGTATCGAGGGATTGATCGGCAGAAGCTCCTCTCTAATAATGATCTCCACGCCGCTCTTGTGTGCCATGTCGTTGAGGGCGCTCGCGACGCCTCCTCTCGTGGGATCCTTCATCGCCGTGATAGTCCCCGACTCAGCAACGTCGAGTGCGGCCTTGACTGTGGGCCAGATGGGGGCGACATCCGAGCGCAGCTCCGTGCGAAAGTGGAAGTCCTCCCGCTTGGCAAGTACCGCGATGCCGTGATCGCCGATCGTGCCTGTGATGATGAGCTTATTCCCGGGCTTAAGACCGCAGTCACGCACCGGTTTCTCAACACAACCGATCCCCGCCGTGTTGATGATGATCTGATCGAGTGCACCCTTCTCCATGACCTTCGTGTCGCCGGTCACGATCGCCGTGTCAACCTCCTGGGTCGCCTCGTCCATAGACGCCACAATCCGGCGCAAATCACTGATCGCGAAGCCGTCCTCCATGACGATGGCACTCGTCAGCGCAAGCGGCGCCGCGCCCATCATCGCCAGGTCGTTGACCGTCCCGGATATCGACAGCCGTCCGATGTCCCCTCCGGGAAAGAAGATCGGCTTGACCACATGGGTGTCTGTCGTGAGCACGAGATAGCCACCTTGCGCCAGCGGAATGGCAGCGCCGTCGTCCAACGATTCCAAGCCAATGCCACCGACGTTCTTGTTCTTAATCTTCGTCAGAACGTCAGCAATAAGGGCGTTCATCATCTCGCCGCCCGCCCCGTGAAGCAAGCTTACGCGTTCGTCGCCCTGTGCTCCTTGTGTTTGCATAATCCAGTCGCCTCGCTGTCTAGCTCTCGTCTTCGAGCTCGACCTCAAGATTCTTAATACAGATGCCCCGTCCTGAGAGCAGCTCGTACATACCACCGCACTTAGGACACACGTAGTCTTCATCGCCCAACGCGCCCTCAAAGCCACACTTGCACTTAGCGACGGCGGGAAGCGTTTCTACTCTCATTTCGACGCCCTCAAATGGACCGCCTTCAGTAATCATCTCAAAGGAGAACTTGAGCTGCTCGGGGTTCACCATCGCGAGCTGCCCAACCTCGACCGTCACCGAGATCAGCCGTTTCACCGGTCGGCTCTCGACCGTTTCCTTCACGACGTTGACGATTTCGGTCGCGATGCCAAACTCATGCATTTTCCTGCTCGAACTCTTCCAACTCCTTAAAAATCGCAAGCGTTTCGAGAGCAGCTTCCTTGCTGAGCTTCTCGATGGCGAAGCCTACGTGGATCAGCACGTAGTCCCCTGGACGGACGTCCTCGACGAGATCTAGGCTTATCTCCTGTTCTAAACCGCCGTAGTCAACGACGCCTTTATTCCCTTCGACCTTAATAACCTCTGCAGGAATTGCAAGACACATGCGGATTGACTCCTATAACAAGCAACAGTGCGAAGCCTGTCGTGAGACCCGGTCACAGAAAGAACCGCATAAGCTTCGTGTTCGATATGTACTTTTGTCCCGGGGTCATATATAGCTTCCCTCGCCCCGCTTGGCTGTATACGCGCTAAAAGGTTTTTAAATAAAGCGCTCACTATATCCTCTGTCGAGCGACCTGCTGCAAGACGCGTGGTCCTTTTTGACTTTTTGTCCGTGTGCAAGGCGGAGTTCTGCTGATATGAGCGACCCAATCGAATCAATAAAGCGCTACGAATTCAAGCGCGTTATCGAGAACCTCGAGGGAAAGAAGGGCCAAGCGACGGAACTCATCACCATCTACATCCCGCCCGACAAACAGATCTCAGACGTAACGAGTCAGCTGCGCGACGAGTACGGCCAGGCGGCGAACATCAAGTCGAAGAGCACCCGAACCAACGTGCAGAGCGCGCTCTCGTCGATCATGTCGCGCCTCAAGTACTATCGCTTTCCGCCGTCGAAAGGCCTCGTGATCTTCACCGGGACGATATCGCTTGGCGGCGACAAGACGGCCATGGAAACGTTGGTTGTTGAGCCTATCGAACCCATCAAATCTTATCAGTACCGCTGCGATTCGACCTTCAACCTCGAGCCCCTCAAGGAAATGCTCAAGGAAAAAGACGTCTTCGGACTCGTCGTGGTCGACCGAAACGAGGCGACAGTCGGTATTCTCGACGGCAAGCGCATCAAGCCGATCAAGCACCTTACTTCAGGCGTTCCGGGAAAACACACGAAGGGCGGACAGTCGCAGCGCCGTTTTGAGCGGCTCCGGCTCATCGCCATCCACGAGTTCTACAAACGCATTGGAGAGGCGGCGAACAACGAGTTTCTCCAACACCCCGAACTTAAAGGCGTGCTCATCGGAGGCCCCAGCCCGACCAAGGAAGAATTCGTCGACGGCGAGTACCTCCATCACGAACTGCAACAGCGTATTCTCGGGGCGTTCGACGCCTCCTACACGGACGAGTTCGGCCTCTCCGAACTCGTCGAAAACGGCGCCGAAGTGCTGCAAGAGCTCGACTTGATGCGCGAGAAGAATGCAGTAGAGCGCTTCCTTAAAGAGCTGGTGCACGATTCTAACAAGGCGACCTATGGAGAAAAACAGGTTCGAAAGGCGCTGGAGCTGGGCGCCGTCGACACCCTCCTTCTCTCAGAGGCGCTTCGCATTCAACGCGTGACCAACCGCTGTCCTCTGTGCGGGTTCACGCTCGAAGAGACGATTCGCGCGATAAAAGGGGCGGGCGTGTGCCCTAAGTGTGAGGGCTCCATGGAACGCGTGCACGAAGAAGACGTCGTTGATGAGCTGATCCGCCGAGCAGGAGACACCGGCACGGCAGTGGAATTCATCTCAACCGATTTTGACGAGGGAGAGCAGCTAATGCGAGCATTCGGTGGCATCGCAGCAATTCTGCGCTTTGCGATCGACGAGCACTAAGGAGGACTTGGTGTTTCTGACCTTCCGCAAGCACGTCGAGCAGCTATTAGCTGAGGCGTTGGAAAAGTGCCAGTATCCTAGCAACGACCTGGCACTTACCGTCAAGCCCGGCTATGCTGATCTGACCAGCCTCATTGCCTTTAAGCTCGCGCCCGTCCTCAAGCTGAAGCCGCAGGAGATTGCGCAAAACGTCGCCGAATACCTCGGCGCCGATGAGCTCGTAGCGCTGGCTCAGACAGCGGGACCGTACATCAACTTCTTCGTGAGTAACGACTACCTGCGTCATACGATCAGCACCGTGCTTCAGGCGGATCGTAACTACGGCGGTATCGACGCGAAGGGGGTGGTGATTCTCGAACACACCTCAGCGAATCCTAACGGACCTCTGCATATCGGTCACATTCGTAACTCGGTGATCGGCGACACACTGAAGCGCTGTTTGCAGCAGGCAGGGTACCGCGTGGAGACCCAGTACTACGTCAACGATATGGGCAGACAGATCGCGCTCGTCGTCTGGGGCATTATGAACTTCGCGCTCACTGAGGGGAAGAAGTCAGATCACGCCACCGCCGATATCTATGTCAAGGCGAACGCCGAAGTGGAGCTCCACCCCACGAAGCTCGTTGAAGTCCGACAGCTTATGCAGCGCTTCGAAAGCGGCGATCAAGACGTAGAGTGGCTTTTCAAGGACGCGGTCGAATTTTGCTTGCGCGGCATCAACCAGACCCTCAAAAACCTTCACGTCGCCCACGATCGGTTCGTGTGGGAGAGCGAGTTCCTCGACGACATCGACGGCATCATCGCCGAGCTGCGAAGCCACGGAGTCACCGAATGCGACGGGTCAACGCACGTCGATTTATCGCCGTTCGGTATCAGCAAGAACCTCGTGGTGCGGCGCTCTGACGGCACGTCGGTGTACGCGACGCGCGATATCGCCTACCACGTCTGGAAGGCGGGGAGATGCAACCGCATGATCGACGTACTCGGCGCCGACCACAGGCTCACCGCCCTTCAGGTCGGCAAAGTACTCGAACTCCTCAGCATCAACGCTCCCGAGGTCGTGTTTTTTGAATTTGTCTCGCTACCCGAGGGCTCAATGAGTACGCGTCGGGGCCACTTCATCAGCGCCGACGAGGTATTAGAAAAGGTGACCGAAAAAGCGTACGAAGAGGTCGACAAGCGGCGCCCGACGCTGTCAGAAGACGAAAAACGCGCGATAGCACAAGCGGTGGGCATCGGCGCCACGCGTTATGACATGGTCCGAGTGTCGGCGGACAAGTCGATGGTCTTTGACTGGAACGAAGCCCTCGATTTCGAACGTCAGGGAGGGCCGTTTCTACAGTACGCGCACGCGCGCGCGACCAGCATCCTCACAAAAACCACGTTCGACAATCAGTACGAGCCAGACTTACTGACCGACGAATACGAGGTGAAGCTTATAAAGCTATGTGCACTGTTTCCCGCAGTGATCGAGGACGTCACCACGAACTTCAGCGTGAGCGCGCTGGCCGCCTACGCGCGCGAGCTTGCTGAGGCGTTCAATCAGTTCTATCGGTTCATGCCTGTGCTCTCAGCAGAGCCTGCGATGTCCCGCGCGCGGCTAGCTTTGGTGACATGTGCGCGCATCGTCTTACGAAACGTACTGAACTGTCTCGGAATCGAACCCGTAGATTCGATGTGAGCGTACGAGAGTGCCCGTTTATGCGACGAAAGAAGGCTAGCGACTCAGCCCCCCTGTCCTACCGCCAGACGCTGGCAAAACAGGGTTATCACGCCGTCGGCTGCGGCGGGGCCGTCAAAACCTGTCTTTGGCTGAAAAAGTCACTCCGCAACGAAGGCGTGTGCTATAAAGAGCAGTTCTACGGCATTCACGCCCACCGGTGCATTCAAATGACGCCAACACTGCGCTGCAATCAGCAGTGCCTCCACTGCTGGAGGGCCACTGATCTCGACGCAACGGAGAAGGTCACCTTCGACGAGCCGCAAGCCCTCGTCGAAGGGTCGATAGCGGCACAGAGGAGGCTTATCTCAGGCTATAAAGGTTCCTCGACAACGGACGTGCACAAGCTGGAAGAGGCTTATAACCCGAGCCAAGTGGCCATCTCACTCAGCGGCGAACCAACGCTCTACCCGTATCTCGACGAGCTTATCAAACGCTACCACAGCGAACGCATGACAACCTTCGTGGTGTCAAACGGCAGTCACCCGGAGGTGCTCGAAGATGTGCGCCCGACCCAACTCTATGTCTCACTGAATAGCCCGGACGAAGAGCATTTCTATGCGGTCTGCAGGCCGCAAACGCGTCGGTTTGAACACCTGCTCGAGTCGCTGCACGTTCTCGCTGATCATCCCTCGCGCACGGCGATTCGCATCACGCTCGCAAACGAGGTCAACGCTTTCGGAGAGCCGGGCTACGCGAAGCTCATCGAACTGGCCGAACCCGACTACGTCGAGGTGAAATCGTATATGCACCTCGGCTTCTCGCGAAAACGACTGCCGCGCACGGCGATGATGTCGTACGAAGCCGTTACGTCGTTTGCGCAGGACATCGCAGAGCGAGCAGGCTACGCCGTCGCCGCGGGATCTCCCGTTAGTCGCGTCGTCGTGCTCTCAAAAAGTGGGTCTACTGCGAGAATTAGTAACTAGCTGTTTGTTGACGACGCGCAGAATTCGCTCGCCGACAATCAAGGGTACGTGCATATGGGAACGAAGGCCGATATTGCGAAGCTCAAGGAGAAAAAAAATCTCTATGGACTGATTAATGCGCTGAAAGACCCCGACGCAGACATTCGATCACAGGTCGCCGAGGGGCTGGGAGAGCTGAAGGACGAAGCCGCCACAGACGCCCTGATAGAGGCGCTAAACGACGATCACTGGTCAGTACGCCGGAATGCCGCCTGGGCGTTGGGAGAGATCGGCTCTGCACGGGCTGTTCTGTACCTCATAGGCGCCTTCAAAAAAACCTGGGGCGGCATCGACGCGTATTGTGCCGAGGCGCTGGTGAAAATGGGCCGGCCAGCCGTCAAGCCATTACTGCAGGCCATTCATGGCCCAGACTCAAACACGCGTTACTGGTCGATCGAAGCTCTTGGACAGATCGGCGATGCGCGTGCTATAGAGCCTCTGATAGCACTGCTTTCCGACCGAGACGCAATCATCCGATACAGTTCAACCAAGGCCCTCGGGGCGATCGCCGATAGCAAAGCGTTCGATCCATTGACCAAATCGCTGCAAGATCCGAGTGACATGGTGAAGCGGCGGGCTCAGAAGTCACTACGCAAATTAGTGTCGCAGGAATCCGCGCAAAAGATCGACCTGCAGGCTGGAAAGCTGATCAAATTGATTGCCGTAGTAGAAACTGATGACGGGACGGTCAAAAACATAGAAATCGACGTAAAGTCGCCCAAAGAAAACACGACGCACGAGTAAAGGGGCGACCCACAGCTTTTTCCCTCTCCCTGCGTTTTTTAGCCTGAAACGGCGACGTGACGGCGATCCTAGCGCCACCGAGCCGGAGGTAAGCATTTATACCAGGATGACATGGTAGGAATTTGAACCAGCCGGGCTATCCTAAAACGAGCGCTGCGTCATTTTGGCGAGCGATCAGTAAGCGACACACTGTTCAGAGTTGGCATTGTTATGGCTCACGTGCCCCTTTTTATCGACCTGAGAGACAAGTGCATCGTCATATTCGGCGGTGGACACGTCGGAGAGAGGAAGGCCAAGATGTTTTGCGCCTATGGGCTAACCAAAGTGGTGAGCACGAGCTTCACCCCTGAATTGATGAAAATGGCAGACAGTGGGCTTGTCAATGCGATCGTCGACGATCTAAAAGACGTCAAAAAATACCTCGACGGCGCGTTCATCGTCGTTCCTGCGACCAACAACCGCGCGCTCAACGGATTGATAGCCGATCAGGCAAAGGCTATGAACATCCTCGTAAACCAGGTTGACGACATCGGCGAGGTTATCGTGCCGTCGGTCATCCACAAAGACGACATCCACATCGGGATCTCGACGATGGGGAAAAGTCCCGCGGCAGCCCGGTTTCTAAGGCTGCGCATCGAGGAGCTCATCGAGAACGTCGCCCTCATGGTTACGCTCCAAAACGAGCTGCGAGGCATTCTAAAAAAGGAGATTGACAGCCAGCTTGAGCGAAAGCGCATCCTTGAGTCAATCATCAATGACCACGGCGTGTGGATGGCACTGGCGCGCAGCTACGACGCGGGGCTCCACGCGGCGCTTGAAATCGTGGAACACGAGCGAATGAAGCCGCGCGCCACGACATAAGGGGTTCTCACGTGAATGGGATTACCAACCTCTCAATCTCGCACAAATGGGCAAGCCTGAACGATCTCGAGTGCGCCCGCATCGACAACCTAGAAGACGCGTTGCGGACAATGCGTTCAGCAGACGGTGTTCGTGAGTGTGCCATCGTGCAGACGTGCAACCGGATTGAGCTCTACCTCGACGTCAACAGCGAGTTCGACGTCGCCGCTTTCACCGGACGCTTCTTCCCGTCCGTGCCCCACGAGCTAATCGCCCACAATGAGTCACGCGAGTCACTCCGACACCTAATGCGCCTAGCATCTGGCCTCGATTCGATGATCGTCGGTGAGGACCAAATACTCGGTCAGCTTAAGGATGCGGTGGAAACCGCAAGCAAAGAGCGAACGCTGGGACCAGAGCTGAGCTTAGCGTTTTCCAAGGCCATCAAGGTCGGCAAGCGCGTGCGTACCGAGACGCAGATCAACCGCGGTTCAGTCTCCGTCGGCTCTGCCGCCGTCGACTTGGCCGAACGACTCATGGGCACCCTCGACGACAAGTCGATTCTGAGCATCGGGGCCGGTGAGCTGGGAACACTCGTGGCGGTCGCCCTCGCCGAGCGAAAACTGAAAGCGATGTTCGTGTCCAACAGAACCTTTCGACGGGCCCAAACCCTCGCAAAGCAGCTTGGCGGAACAGCGATACGATTTGACACGATAGACGATTACCTGTGCGAAGCGGACCTCGTCATAAGCGCGACAGCTGCGCCACACTACATATTGACGCGTGATCAGGTCAGGCGCGCGATGCAGCGACGAAACGGCCACTCGCTCGTCATCATCGACATCGCCAACCCGCGCGACGTCGAAGAGGCCGCGGCGACGATCGGCAACGTTGAGCTGCACAACATAGACGACCTCCGGAAAATCACCGAGGAAAACCTCAAAAAGCGGCGTTCTGAGATCGGAAAGGTGGTCGCGATCATCAATCAGGAGTTAAACCTTCTCGAAGAGCAGTATAAGAAAGCTCGCGCGAATGAGCTGATCGCTGGCTTGTATCAGAGCGCAGAGGAGCTCAGGAGTCGCGAACTGGAAAAGGCGCACAAACGCATGCAAAGCGCGGATGACTTGCGCACCTATCAACAGATCCTCGACGACCTCACCGCTTCGATCGTCAACAAGCTGCTGTTCGAGCTGACCGCTTCGCTGCGAGAGGCGGCGGCTAACGACGATGATGACCTGATGCGCTCGGCGCACAAGCTCTTCAAACGCGAGGCCGATTAACGTGGCCGGTCGACCCGCACGGCTCCGAAAAAAGGGCATCAGCACGATGATTCGAGAGACGTCACTGCACCCGCACGACTTGATATGCCCGCTGTTTGTCGACGAAAACCTGCGAGCGCCGGTCTCGATTCCCTCCCTGCCGGGGTTTTCTCGTCACACCGTTGAAACCGCCATACTCGAAGCCGAGGAGGTCACGAAGCTCGGCATTCCCGCCGTGATCGTGTTCGGGGTGCCACGCCACAAAGACGAGACGGGGAGCTCCGCGCTCAGCGGCATCGTGCAAGATACTATAAGCGCGATAAAGGCGAACGTGCCAAAAGCTACGATTATCGCCGACACGTGCCTGTGCGAGTACACGAGCCACGGGCACTGCGGCATCGTCGATGACGCGGGCACCATCCGCCGCTATCCGACCCTGGAGATGCTCCAACGGGTCGCGGCATCGTACGCGCGCGCCGGGGTCGACATCGTCGCGCCATCAGGTATGATCGACGGCATGGTCGGTGCGATACGAACGAAGCTCGACGAAGAAGGGTTTGACGCGGTCGCCCTCATGCCGTACGCCGCAAAATACTGTTCGAGCTTCTATGCGCCGTTCCGGGATGCCGTGGACTCGGGGTGCGCGTTCGGCGATCGTTCAGCACATCAAATGGACCCTGCCAACACCGATGAAGCGGTACGTGAGGTGCGTTTGGACTTGGAGGAGGGTGCCGATATCATTATGATCAAACCGGCACTGCCTTATCTGGATATCATCTACCGGATCAAGAAAACCTTCGGCGTCCCAGTCGCGGCGTACAGCGTCAGCGGGGAATACACAATGTTGCGATCGGCGATCGACAACGGCTATTTAACGGATGAGGTTATCTACGAGACGCTAATTTCAATAAAGCGCGCCGGAGCTGATATGATCGTAACGTATTTTGCCAAAGAGGCGGCAAAGAGACTGGTCTCTCAGTGAGGGGGTGTACCAATGCGAACAGACGAGTCTGCGAAGCTGTATGAAAAAGCTCGAAAGCTGATGCCTGGCGGCGTTTCAAGCCCGGTCCGGGCGATCGATCCCTATCCGTTTTACGTCCAGAAGGCGAGCGATTCTCGGATATGGGACGCCGACGGCAACCTATACATTGATTATTGCATGGGCTACGGGCCGCTTATCCTTGGCCACGCTCACCCAGCGGTCTACGCAGCAGTGGCCGAGCAACTGAAGTCGGGGTGGGACTATGGCACCCCGGTCAAGGCTGAGATTGACCTCGCGGAGCGCATTCAAGCGGACTTCCCGTCAATGGAGATGCTTCGGTTCGTATCGACGGGGACCGAGGCCACGATGAGCGCGATTCGCGCCGCCCGTGGGTTTACCGGAAAAGACACCATTGTGAAGGTCGAGGGGGGCTACCACGGCGCGCACGACGCGGTGCTTGTGAAGCCAGGATCGGCCGCCATCTCGGCCGCGAGCTCGTTGGGGGTTCCGGCAGCGGCGGTGAAAAACACCGTGCAAGTGCCGTTCAACGATGTTGAAGCCCTTTCAGGCGCTTTAGAGAAAAATGACGCAGCATGCCTTATCATTGAACCGGTGATGGGCAACATCGGGCCAGTAGTGCCCGAAGAGGCCTACCTGTCTGACGTGCGAAAAGTCACCGAAGAGAACGAGACGCTGCTGATATTTGACGAAGTGATTACCGGCTTCCGGCTCTGTATCGGCGGTGCACAGTGCCTTTACGGGGTCACTCCTGACCTGACCACCCTCGGAAAAATCGTCGGCGGAGGATTTCCGATGGGGGTTTTTGGCGGCGCAAAGGAGATTATGGAATGTGTTGCCCCGACGGGAGGCGTGTTCAACGCGGGGACGTTCAGCGGACATCCCGTTTCACTCGCCGCGGGCCTAGCGACGCTTAGCGTGTTAAACGAGGAGGGATATCGACGCGTCAACGGCTTGGGGGACCTCCTCAGACGGATGCTTGTCGACCTCCTCGAAGAGCTCGACGTCCATATCTCCGTGCAGGGGATAGGAACAATGTTCCAGGTCTTTTTCACCGAAAAACTGGTCAGGAACTACCGGGACGCGCTGACCTGCAACACCGACCTGTACAAGAAATTCAGCGCGTATATGCGCGACGAAGGAATCTTCTTGGCTCCATCACAATATGAGACTAACTTTATCTCACTGGCACACTCAAACGAAGATCTGGAATACACCATCCGTGCGTGCGCAAACGCGTTCGAACGGCTTTACAACCTTGAAGTCGACACCCCGGGTTACTAGCGCACAGTGGCGACTGCGAACAACGAACAGAGAGTGATCAACATGCTGCGTATTGGCACCCGAGGCAGCAAACTCGCATTGATTCAAGCAGAGATCGTCAAGAGCGTGCTGGCGAAAAACGGTGTAGAGAGCGAGCTTGTCATCGTAACAACGAGCGGCGACAGCTTCACCGACAAGCCCTTCCGCGAGGCCGGCATCGGGGCGTTTGTACGCGAGATCGACGACCGTATGCTCGCTGGCGACATCGACATGGCGGTGCACAGTATGAAGGACGTGCCAACAAAACGGCCACGGGAGATAGGCGTGTGTGCCGTGCTGCCGCGTGCTTCACCGTATGACGTTCTTATATTTGAACGTCCGCTGCGTGACGGAGCCGTCATAGGTACCTCGAGCTTGAGACGGCACGCGCAATTGGCGCGTTACTTCCCGCAGTACGTTCGCAGACAAATTCGAGGCAACGTGGACACGCGAATGCGAAAACTGAGAGCGAGCGAGTTTAGCGCGATCGTTCTCGCGGAAGCAGGGCTCGAGCGTTTGGGCGTACGCATCAATCAGAAGCGCTTGCCGTTCGTGCCCTCACCGAATCAAGGAATAATCGCCATAATGGCGAGCGAGGAGATCCGAGAGTATGAGGCCGTCTGTGCACTCAATGACAGGGCCACGCTCGTCGAAGCGATGGTCGAGCGCATCATCATGGAGACTCTGGGCGGCGGATGTTTGGTCCCCCTCGGCGTCTTCGCGCAACTCCAAGGCGACTCGGTCAGTGTCAGCGCCGAGGTGCTCTCCCTTGATGGGCAGCGGACGGTCCGCCTCGCCGATCACATATCCATAGAGAACTACGACCACGATTCACGAACATTCGCACTCAGAATAAAGGAAAACGGAGGTGAGGCGTTGATTGCAGAAGCCATCGCAACTGGCTTCAGCGCTTAGCCGACCTGTGACCCCGACACGCCGCAGCAAAGGAAAGGTCTTTCTGGTAGGCGCGGGCCCGGGTGATCCGGACCTGCTGACACGAAAAGCAGAGCGCGTGATCAAAGACGCCAACGTGGTGTTGTACGACAAACTCGTCGACGACCGCATCGTCGCGCTCGTTCCCCACGGGACGGAGCTGCTGGATGTCGGAAAGGACCCGGACCGCCACAAGGTGCCGCAGCACAAGATAAACGAGCTGCTCGTCCGCTACGCTCGTCAAGGCAAGGCCGTCGTGCGACTCAAAGGAGGTGATCCCTTCGTGTTCGGTCGGGGAGGAGAAGAGGCAGAGGAACTCATGCGCCACGGCGTCGACGTGGAGGTCGTGCCCGGCATTTCATCGGCGGTCGCCGTCCCTGCATATGCCGGCATACCGGTCACGCACCGAGACTACGCCTCAAGCGTCACCATTATTACGGGTCACGAGGCGGCGGGCAATCGGCTGCAGTGGGAAGTCCTCGCGCAGCTTGATGGCACCCTCGTCGTACTGATGGGCGTGGGCACGCTCGCAGAAAACGTCTCGAACCTGGTCGCGCGTGGAAAGGACGCACAAACGCCTGCTGCAATCATAGCACAGGGAACGACGCCACGCCAGAAAGTTGTCGTCGGGACTCTTAGCGACATCGCGCGCAAGGCCAAAGAAGCCGACCTAAAAGCCCCAGCGGTGCTGATCATTGGCGACGTGGTCAAACTCAAACACATCCTACAGCCAGATGAAGACGCTAGCAATCATTCGGCCTGACAAGCAACTTGAGGATTCAAAAAAAGTTGTCGAATCCTTCGGATACGGCGTGCTCGCGACCACAATGGTCGACATCATACCGATACGAGACTTACTCTGGCCTACTTTTTTGGATGAACTCAAAACGGGGCGCGTCGACTACGTTGTGATTACGAGCGCAAACGGCGCGCGCAGCTGCGCGGAACTCAGATTAAACGCGGCAAGCTTTCCGCCCTCAACGCGAGTAGTGGCCATAGGCCCTAAGACGAGAAGCGCGTTGCTTAAAGCACATTTCCGCGTCGACCTAATGCCGTCAGAGTATAGCTCACGCGGCATTGTTCAAATGCTGGGCGATGTTACACGCAAAAACATATGGGTCTTGCGCAGCGCTTTTGGCAGCTCCGAACTAACGGACGGGCTCAAGAACAGCGGTGCCACCATAAACGAGATCGTGCTGTACACCCTGAAAAAGCTCTGTGGCCAGCAGCAACGTGACTTCATACGCGAGTTGGTAGAAAGCGACGTCGCCGGCGTTCTCTTTACGAGCGCCATGACGGTGCGCGCCCTGTTCGACTGCGCCGACCGAATAGGGCTGAAAGGACACCTCATCGAGAGACTTGCAAATCGGATCGTCGGCGCCATCGGAAAGCCGACAGCAGAAGCACTTGGCAGTTACGAGGTGCGCGTAGACGTCATACCGCGCAACGCGACGTTCCGAAAGCTCGTTTCAACGGTTCACGCGACCCTGACTGATAGCGCGCCACAATGAATCCAAGGAGGCTCTGTGGACATACTCTTGGCCGAATACGCAAGCGCGATGCTTCCCGATCTCGCTGAAGCGGGGCGAGCCATGCTCGAAACGCTGAAAAGAGGCTTTCAACGCAGCGGACACGTCGTGCACGTTCCGCAACGTTGCACAGGCGACGCTGCCACTTTTTGCAGCCAAGTAAAGCAGCTAGCACGATCCTGTGACGCAGGGATGATCATAGCACCCGACAACGTCCTGCACGATTTCACCGTGCTCGTGGAACAGCACACCACGAATCTCGGGTGTCCCTCGGAGGCGGTGAGAAGAGCGGCGGACAAACTCAGCGCGTCTCTCGCGCTTTCGGAAGGATCACTAACCGTTCCTGAAATAAGTCCTCCGACAGGCCCGTACGTTCTGAAGCCACGCTACGGCTGCGGCGCGGAAGGGATCCAGGTCGTCGAAGCGTTCGACGTTGACGGCGTGGACGAGAACACGCTTGTTTCGAAGCTCGTGATGGGAGACCACGTAAGCGTAAGTCTCATCATTGGCAGGACAGCGCTTCCGCTATCGGTCAACAAGCAGCACCTTCGCATAGATGATGCGATCCATTACGTCGGGAACACGACGCCGTACGCAGTCCCTAACGCCAAAAACGTTATTACTCAAGCGGTAAGAGCCGCACAGCTGCTTGGGTGCGAAGGGTACGTCGGCGTCGATATCGTGCTTCAGCCCGACGGCGTCGTTAACATCGTCGACGTGAATCCACGCCCGACGACAGCCATCGTTAGTGTCGATAAAGTGATCGGCAACGTTGCCGATTTGATTCTCAAAGCGCGATTCGGGCAAGAATTACCGACGCTTCTGACACCACACGGCACACACACCTTCCGAACCAACTGCGGAACCATCTAGCCCCGTTTGAGCACCCAAATGGCCCTAAGCGATACGATCGGAATCGACATCGGGGGAGCAAATACAAAAGTAGCCTCCGCAAGCGGGGAGGCGAGAAGCCTGTACCTGCCACTGTGGCGGGACAACGACCTCGCCGGCGAGTTGCAACGCATAAGGGATGAGTTTCAGCCGAAACACGTCGGCGTCGTGATCACAGGCGAGCTCGCCGACGCGTTTAAAAATAAAAAGGAAGGGATCTGCTCGATCGCGTCTTCGGTCAACTCAGTTTTTCCGAGGCCGTGCTATCTGAACGTTCGCGGCCAGTTCACGCGACAGATCGCTGAGAGCGAGGCCTCTTTGTACGCCGCGTCAAACTGGACGGCTTCAGCCGTTTTTGTTTCACGGCGTGTCACCGACTGCATATTCGTGGATCTGGGGAGCACGACGTGCGACGTGATTCCCATACGAGACGGAAAACCGGCCGCCAAGACAACGGACTTTGAACGGTTGCGAGAACGCGAGCTGATCTATACTGGAGCGCTCAGAACCAATATCGCGACCATTTTGCGGCTCGTAACACTCAATGGGGACAAGTATTGGCTGGCTTCTGAACTGTTCGCGATTGCCGCCGACGCCCATCGCGTTCTCGGTAACATTAGCGCCGAGGATTACGCATGCGACACGCCGGATGCCCGATCGCGCGATCTGGAGGCCTGTTATCGAAGAATCGCGAGAGTCCTGCTTTGTGACGTTGATGAGCTTGGCCGAAAGAACGCTCGCGACGTTGCCCGACAGGTAGAGCGCGCCCAGATCGATGAGCTTGCTCAAGTCCTCGCTTTTCAAGCGCGCAAACACGACTTAAACGCAGTCGTGGGCGCGGGCATCGGAGAGTTTCTTATAGCTAAAGCCGCTTCAAAAGTAAGACTTGAGTGCCACTTGCTCTCACAGCAGTACGGCAGAGAGCTTTCAAAAGTGTTCCCGGCGTTTGCAGTAGCCAACCTGGCGCACGACGCGTTTCAACGGTAATCGACTTATTACCTCTGGACACCCGCGCGACGAGGAAAGGCGTGCACAAACGTCACTGGCTCGTGCATCGGTAATCTGAGTTTTTTTTGTGTGTGTTTGCTACAGCGAGAGCGCCGGCTATGTGCTCGAAGCGTTGGTCGCGTCAACCAAGCTGTGACACACAAATGTGTTCACGCGGCCTTATACCGCTTTTTCGCGCAGAATGGAGTAGGAGGCAACGGACATGGTCACGAAGAATTCAGGGTGCTATTATGGGGTCCACTTTGGCTGCCTCTGTGCCGCCCGCGACCCCAACTGCTGCAGGTGCGCAGAACGCCTGACAAACGCAGTAAATTACGTGCTGCATCCAGGCGTGAACGACATCGACGCGTCGCGCACGTGGACAGCGCCATACGCTGGCGGCGCTGCACAAGCGCGCGAAGAAGAAACGGCGAGCACACATTTTGCGGGGGATCATGATGTTTGGCGACAAACCGAGTTACCACACGAACAACGCGGCCTGTAGCATCAATGCAGAACCCTGCACAAAACTGCTGAGTGAGTTCGGGCTCAGTGAAAAGGAGGCTCAGCTCTACGTGCACTTGCTCAAATACGGACCGAAGCGTGCTGGCGACCTCGCGCGATCTCTCAAAACGTATCGCCTACAGGTTTATCGAAAACTTGCAAGCCTCGCCGATAAGACCATGGTGACCGCAAAGAGGGAGAGCCCGTCTGTCTATACTGCGATGAACTTAGACGATGCGCTTGATGCCGTGTTGCTCCCCCTCCAACGCGAGCTTCGCCGGATGGAAGAGATAAAGAGAGAACTTATCGTGCTCGCGAATGGCACGCAATTCCTTGCCTCAGACGAAATCCCATCTGAGGCTCTCGCACTCGACAATGAGCAAGCGCTCGTAAAACTGCTGAGTGAGTTCGGGCTCAGTGAAAAGGAGGCTCAGCTCTACGTGCACTTGCTCAAATACGGACCGAAGCGTGCTGGCGACCTCGCGCGATCTCTCAAAACGTACCGTGAGGATGCTTATCGCCGATGCGCCAGATTGATTGACGCAGGTATGATCGTAAAAAGCGCGGGGGATTCGTCACGCTACGCGCCTGTAGACCTTGATGAAGCGCTCGATGCCGCGTTGATGTCCCGCCAGTGCGAGCTGCGTCGATTGCAGACGGTCAAACATGAGCTTGTGACGGACACAAACGGCGCGCTCAGCCGCGGAGCTGACACTGCCCACGCGTTCAAGATGTTGAAAACCGTCGGCGAACTTGTTGCTGCCATCTCGCAGCTCATCAACTCCGCAGAGACGTCTGTTGTCTTTGTCGCCCATCCTCAATTCAACCTCATCACAATGGGAGGCTTCCTAGATCATCTTAAATGTGCAGCGGGCCGCGACGTGCATGTTCGCGGCGTGCTCGATATCTCACTCCAGAACCTTTCTGCGGGGCGCGAGTACCTGAAAGGTGGCATTGAACTGCGGCATACAAACCCATACCGCGGGATGACGCTAGTAGTGGCCGATGGCAAGCGAAGCATCAGCCTCATTCACGCCGCTCTAAAGGCCGCCCTCTCGCTCGACGAAAATGTTGCGGCGCTATGGAGCGATAGCGTTGCGCAAGCGGAATTCCTTGTGAGCGCGTTCGAGATGGCTTGGGAGCAGGCGTCTGGCGCAGAAGAGCGCATAGACGCGCTGCTGCAGCAAGAGCATCGGTCATTAGAGTCCGTCGCAACCTCGAATTAGAGTGTTTCAGTTTGGCATAGACCTCGCAGCCGAGCAAATGCCTTCTCTCACTCTAGAATTAGGCACTTTGCAGAAAACATACGGCATGTGTGACCGGCATTACCGATCTAACAGGTTCTTGCCCCCCAAAGCGCATTCAAGCGACTTGCGACGCATTGGGAAGCACAGCTTTATAACCTCGAGGACGTTATGTGATAATAATGGCCAAGGGGATCATTATTGAAAGTGTCAAGGACGCCTTAGCCGCAGGTTCAAATATCATAGAATCTGCGGAAAAGGAAGTCGTGTGGCTTCTCGAACCTGCTATGTTGGCCCTCTCCTTTCAATTCGGTATACCAAACAAGTCCAAAATGCTGATAGAAAAAGGCGGACGCGTACGGGGGATCACCAAGATTTCAGGAACCTCCCTTGATGTCACGCGCAGACTCATGGATAACGGCGAGGAAGTGCGCCACATAGATCAGTACCAGGGAGCGTTCATGCTTGTCGGAGACAAAAAAGAAAGCATCAGTTCGATCAACGTGAATATGGTGGATGTCTCGCTTGACGATCCGCTAGTGGCGTTCTGGACTGATGACCAAGCCTACGCCGATTTTCTCATCGCCACGTTTGAGACAGCATGGAACGAAGCAGTCGATGCGGAAAAGCGGGCACGAGAACTGTAGAACGAAGGGCTTTCGTTTGTTTAGCCGGCAGTTGCCGCTAAGGGGTTAATTTGCGCCATTGATAGTCTATCTGCCGTCTGACGCTGAATTGTTGTAACTATGGATAGCGAGGCAGCATTTGTTACCCGTCTCATTGGCTTCGGGCTCAGCGAGAAGGAGGCACAGCTCTATCTACATTTACTTAAGTACGGCCCCAAGACCCCTTCTCCACTTGCGAAGTCGCTGAAGACGTACCGCGAGGATGTGCACCGCACGCTCACCAGTCTCATTGAGAAGGGCATGGTCCGTCCCTCGCTCGTTCGCCAACAATCTATGCCGCGGTGGACCTCGACACCGCGCTTGACACTACAGTGAAAAAGCAGGAGAGCGAACTGCGTGAGATGGAAGCGCGAAAGCGTGAGCTGCAGGAACTGGCAAAGCAACAGCGGTTTCGCCCTTCGGACGAAGTGAGCACCTTCAAGCTTATCAAAAGCATTAAAGAAATGGTCACTGCCACTATGACTCTTGTTTCCTCCGCAAAGCGGGGATTTGTGTACGTGGTTCCAGCCGAAGCGCTGGTCATAACTTCGTTGTTTGGCATTAACGCGGAAGCGAAAAAACTCAAAGAGCTCGGTGGGTATGCAAAGGGCATAACTAATATTGCGTACGCAGATATAGCACCAGCTCAAGAAGTTCTGGACATTGGGGAAGATTTGCGCCACTACCCAGACTACGGGGGGATATATTTCGCAGTCGTCGACAAAAAGCACTGTGTTAGCGCGATCAACGTCGATATCAAGCGTATCTCGCTCAATGAGCCCATTTCAATGATTTGGACCGATGACTCGACCTACGCTGATTATCTCTGCTCCACCTTTGAAATGTTGTGGGAGCAGTCCGTTCCTGCGGCCGAACGGATTCAAGAGCTGTTGAAACGAGGCTCTCCGCAGACATAAGCGCACGCGGGCGGCCTTAGCGAGTTGCGCAGCGCAGTCAATCATTAAGTGGCCGTCCGTTAATCGGTACTGTGCCACGTGACGTAGATGATGTCACGCGGCTTTATAAACTCGAAGGTTCTTTTTTTTAGTAATGGCCAGTGGAACAATCATTGAAAGCGTCAAAGATGCTATAGCTGTGGCTTCCACAATCATGGAATCTGCAGAAAAGGAAATCTTGTGGCTTCTACCACCTGCTATGTTGGTGTTCGGCGCTCAATACGGTTTGGACGAGAAGTCCAAAATGCTGATAGAAAAAGGCGGACGCGTACGGGGGGTCACAGCGATCTCAGGAACCTACCGTGATATTGTGCGCAAACACTTAGAGATCGGCGAAGACGTGCGCCACGTCGATCAGTATCGGGGAGCGTTCATGCTCGTCGCAGACAAGAGAGAAAGCATCAGTTCGCTTAATGTCAGCATCGAGGATCTCTCGCTTGATGATCGCGTAGTAGCGTTCTGGACCGATGACTCCTCCTACGCCGAGTACCTTATCGCCACCTTTGAAGACGCGTGGAAAGAAGCAGTCGATGCAAAAAAGCGCTTCCAAGAACTGTAGAAAACGCCTTTCGCATATCTAGACGCAGTTGCTACTCAAGCGCTTGTTCGTCTACACGTATGATAGCAACGTTTATCTCCAGTACGACGCAAGATTTCTGCGGTTATGGATAACGAGGCAGTGTTCCTAAGTCGCCTCACTGGTTTCGGCCTTAGTGAAAAAGAGGCACAACTCTATCTGCACCTACTTAAGTACGGCCCGAAGACTCCGTCTCCGCTCGCCAAGTCGCTGCATACCTATCGCGAAGACGTGCACCGCACGCTCACCAGTCTCATTGAGAAGGGCATGGTCCGTCCCTCGCTCGACTCCCCCACCGTCTACGCAGCCGTCGACCTCGACACCGCCCTCGGGTCCGCGCTGCAAAAGCAGGAGAGCGAACTGCGTGAGATGGAAACGCGAAAGCGGGAGCTTCAGGAGCTTTCAAAACAACAGCGGTTCAGGCCGTCCGATGAGGTGAGCACCTTCAAGATCATCAAGAGCATCAAAGAACTCATCGCTGTCATGCTCCCTGTTATAAACTCGCTGCACGAAGACTGGACAATGCTCCTTCCGGCGGTGGCGGCAGTTATCGGTGCACAATTCGGCGTCGACGAGGCCGCCTATGAGTTTGTCAAGCGTGGCGGGAGGGTGCGCATGATGATTAACATCTCGTACCCCATCGCCAAGATAACGCAAGGATACTTGGACAACGGTATAGAAGTGCGCCACTTTGGCCAAGAAGGGATCAATTTCACCATATTTGATAAAAGGATCTGTATCAGTGCGATAAGCGCGGACGTTACGCGTATTTCTCCTAATGAATCCATTGCAGCGCTCTGGACCGATGACCCGACGTACGCGCGATACCTCTTGTCCACCTTCGAAACGCTGTGGAAACAGTCTATTCCCGCAGCAGAGCGCATAGAAGAGCTAATAAAAGCGGGTCCTCCGCAAGCGGGAACGGCCGAACATCAGCGAAGCTGAGCTGATTTGGTGAGTTTCAGCAGTTCGAAACCGTCTTCCGTAGAATCCGAAGCCGAGGATCTAAAGCGCAATCTGATGGCATCAAGGTTTTTAGACTGAAGATTATTACCAATAATAATAGTTAGTGAAACGACTGTTGCGAGTGTCAAGGATGCCATAGGCGCGAGCTCGCAAATCATCGAGTCTGCCGACAATGAAGTTTTCTGGCTCCTCCCACCCGCCGCCTTGATTTGCAGCGCGATACGGCTTAAGCGAGAAAGAGAAAGCATTCATCGAGCGAGGCGGGAGACTTGAGGGCATCCTGAATATCTCATACGCCACATTCGGTGGCACGCTAACGCTCAGAGATCGGCGAAGATGTGCGCCGTATCGATCACTATGACGGATTCACGCTTATCGGACATAAAGAGGAAGGCATCAGTTCGATAAACTTGAAGAGAGAATCGCTCGCTTGATGATCGCGCAGTAGCGTTCTGGGCCGATGACCTATCCTACGTCGAGTGTCGTATCTAGCTTCGAGATCGCGTGAGAGGAATCAGTTGATGCGGCAGAGCGGATACAAGAGCTGCTAACCAAAGAACCTTCGCACAACCGGGTGCCAGCCTCTATCCAGCTGCGGTCATAGAGATGTAAGACAGCACAGCCGTGTCATCCTCAATGTGGCGTGTCCCGCCATCCTTTTTCGCTAAACGGGGCGCACAAGAGAGTTTTTCTGAAGGCCAAAGCACTACCAAGACCTTACCCATCGTTTCTGAGCACGTGCAAGTGGTAGCACATGATCTCTCTTCGGATGCTTGTGGGGATTAGTAACACGACGAACCAATTCTTGACAACATCAAAAGGGAGAAGAACGTTGACTGCCCGCGCAAAAGCAGGATGATTGAAATAAGGACGCGCGAGCGATTCCTGCCTCTCGAAAGACGGAAGGATGCAAAACGAGAGGTCCTTCGCCTCAGCTATCGAATATTCCTTTCGCATGTAATCTTCAACTTCTCTCTCGCACTCGAATTTGTTAGCCGCCACACCTTTAGTGATGAGTTCCCACATGATCTCCTCAGCATGGCTCAGCGGATTGGCACGGTTTCTTTGATACAGATCAAAAATGATAAAAATGCCGCCATTTCTCAGTTTCTTCTTTGCTTCACGAAGGACTTGCGCTTTGTCAGTCGAATAGCACAAAGACTCGATAGCAAACACAATATCATAAGAATGGTCCTCAAATTTGCGCAAATCGTGATAATCCCCACTATAAAAACGTAGGTTTGGAATCTTTGTAAACCGCTTCAGAGGCCTACTTGCCAGATCGATCGCGTCGAATTTAACTTCAGGGCAGTTGCGTGCAAGAAATGCGCTATTCGGACCCAAGCCACATCCAAGTTCCAGCACCTTTCTGGCGCGCGTATCTTCGATGTACTCGCCAATTATTCGTGCCTGCTCAATGAAATCTGCCTTCTTCCGTTTGCCATCGTAACTGATCCCACTGTGATAAAACCCCTGCCAACTGTAAAAAAGCCTGTAGGTAAGTTTGTTGAGCACGTAATAGGCAATTATGTCCTGTTTCTTTTGAGTTTTACTTATTATGCGGCCTATGTCAAATAGATTAGCAATCTGGCCGAGATAGAGCTCAAGATTATCGCCGCGTTCAACGGTTTGCTGTTTCATGATGGCCTAGCAATTTACTTAGATGCGATTTCATTAATAAATGCCACCATGCCAATTCTTATGAACGCCAGACTGCGCTACAACAGCGGTACCAACGGTCACAACAAGACAGACTAGCGCGCTCATGACGCTCGCGAGCGCGAACCATTAGCCAAAACTGAAGACTTTGGAGTTGCTTGGCGGACGTAGTGCACCGAGTGGTAGACGACGCTGAGCACGGCCACCACCGGCAAGAGACATCTTTTGAGCCGCGTCCGGCTGGAGTACGCATTAGCACGACTTAGCATGGTATGACAACGTTTATTTACTGCGTGCTTCACATTTCTTGTGATGGATGACGAGGCGGCATTTATCACGCGTCTTATCGGGTTCGGACTCAGCGAGAAAGAGGCGCATCTCTACCTTCATCTTCTTAAGTACGGACCAAAGACTCCTTCTCCCCTCGCCAAAGCGTTGAAAACGTACCGCGAGGATGTGCACCGCACGCTCACCAGTCTCATTGAGAAGGGCATGGTCCGTCCCTCGCTCGATTCGCCAACAATCTATGCCGCGGTGGACCTCGACACCGCACTGAACGCCGCGGTCAGAAAGCAAGAGAGCGAGCTGCGTGAGATGGAAACGCGAAAGCGGGAGCTTCAGGAGCTTTCAAAACAGCAGCGGTTCAGGCCGTCCGATGAGGTGAGCACATTCAAGATCATCAAGAGCATCAAGGAACTCGTCGTTGCAATGTTACCCATTTTGGACTCGATGCACGAGGACTGGGTGATGGCCGTTCCTAGCGCCGCGGCAGTCATTGCATCCCAGTTCGGCATCAACGAGGCCGCCTATCAATTTATCGAGCGAGGGGGAACCGTGCGCGTCATACTTTATGACATCACTTACCCCATCATCGAAACAGTGCAAGAAATGATGGACAATGGCGAGGACGTACGTCACTTCGGCCAGGAAGGGATTATTTTCACAATATTTGATAAGGCGATTTGCATGAGCGGGATTAATGCCGATATCACGCATTTTTCGCTCAATCAACCCATTGCGGCGCTGTGGACCGATGACTCTATATATGCCCGATACTTGATGTCCACCTTCGAAATGCTGTGGGGGCAGTCCGTTCCCGCGGCAGAGCGGATAAAAGAGCTACTGAAAGAAGGCCCCTCACAGGCTTAAGAGACTGCCTTGCCTCGAGCAGATGCTCGGAGCGGGGGTCGGCACACGCGGGAACCGCAACCGCCGCGGCTTTGCAATGGCACCCCACAGACGCGTGGGGAGAAACCTACTCGTCTTTTTTCAACACGTGAAGATAGTAACACCCGATCTCGCTCCGTATGCTTATCGGAAGAAGCATCAGATGTATACAGTTCTTAACGACGTCAAACGGCACAAGGGTATTCACCGCCCGTGCGAAGACGGGATTATTGAAGTAGAGACGCGCGATAAAGTTAAGTCGCATCACAGAAGGAAGCACGTTCTGTGAAAAGTCCCTCCGTTCAACTATTAAAAATTCCTTTCGCATATAGCTTTCTACATCAGTAATGCTCTCAATCTTGTCGCAAGAAAGGCCCTTTTCAATGAGGGCCCACATGGTCTGCTCGGATGAGCTAAGTCCACCGGCACACTCCCGCCGATACCCATCGATGACAATGAACAGTCCGCCGGGTCTCAATCTTGTTTTTACCTCCCGCAAGACGTGCGGTTTGTCCGTCGAACAGCACAGTGACTCGATTACGAAGACAAGATCGTAGAAATCCTCAGGAAGGGCACTTAAGTTGTGGTAGTCGCAGAATCGGAAACGCAAGTTTGGCGACGTGGTGTTGCGGCGCAGCGGCTTGTTCGATATGTCAATTGCATCAAAGAGGATCTGGGGGTTGCGACGCGCGAGAAATGCGCTATTGGCACCTAAACCATATGCGAGCTCCAGCACGTGCCCGGCATCAACGTCGTGAAAGTACTTCTCAACTAGTCGTGCTGGCTCTTTTAGGTCTCCTCTCTTATGTTTCCCGTCGTAGCTTATCCCGAAGTGAAAAAACCCATCTCGATCGTAAAGCACTTGCACAATTCTGGTCGCGACGTAGTAGTCGATGATTTGCTGCTTCCCTTGTGGCTCATTGATTATCTGAGGTACATCAAAGAGCTGGCATACCTGCCGCAGGCGTCGTGCCAGATCATCATCATCTTCTTTGGAGCCTGATCCCATGCGTCACTAAATGCAGTTTGAGGTCATTTTATTAATAGTTAGATGCCGTTAGCATTCAGAAGTACACCTTCTAGTGAAGAAAAACACTAAATAAACGCTCGGCAGAATTCGCTAGCGTGTAAGCCGCTCAGGCTATTCCCCAGACGGCGGCGGACAGAGCATAAACAACACAGGCAAACGCTGCAAGATATGGGAAAGAGCGAGTGAATATGATTACCCGCCTCTGTACATTTTTAGCGTCTGGCGCTATCAGCAACGGTAAAGCCGTCACAACAACCATAGCGCTCCAAACGCTGATGGCAAACAAATAGACAACACCGACTACACCTACAAAAAACGGGACGGGTGATGTCGTTGCAGAGAGTAGCAGAAAAAGGGCGCCAACGATGGCGGCGATGCGCACGCCGTGCGTAGCGGCAAGGGTGGGATACCCTATTTCTAAATCTCCCTCCAAAGTCAGAACGTCCTTGAGAACGTTCAAACCGATTGCGCCTCCCGCAATCAACCCCACGAAAGAGAGTGAGTTCACGTTTATCGTTTGAAATACGACGGCTCCTGCGAAAAGCGCGATCGTCGCTCCCAGGTACCCCATGACCAGGTTGCTTAGAAACCCCGAGAACCGTTTTATCACGCGCGGGTACACGATGAAGAGAACGACGTTCACCGCAACGATACCAAAGGCGACAGAATTGATAGCGAACGAGGTACCCAGCCCCACAAGAAACATCAACGCGGAAAACTGTGCGGCCCCTGCGGGCGAAATCTTGTGCGAAGCGACGGGCCTTTCTGGATGCGTGAGTACGTCTGAATCGCGGTCGAAGCAATCGTTGATCGCCGCGCCTCCGGCCGTTATCACGGAGACAGTGAGGACAGCGAGTCCCACGAGCCCTGCGTTGTAGAAGCCTCTTTGAAACGTGACGATAAAGAGCACGCACAAAAAGTCGAGCATAAGGATATACGGAAGCCGCATGAGGGCGACAATCGCTCGCACTTTCTCACTGAGTTGCATATATCTTAGAAGCTTCTGAAATACGGATATAAGTAAATTCTCATCTGATGCTCTCTGCAACGAGTATCAATTGCCGTTACAGCTGGTGCAGCGAATTTTGAGTGAGCGGCTAGGCCTAGGCTGCGGCACAATCAAAACCTGCGATCACTGCAGCCCTCGTCCCACAATCGACACACAGGTGTGGCACCAACTTTTTGTCACGCATTCGCACACAAAGCTTGCCTCACGCGGCCTTAAGAGACTTTTCTGCGCAGTCTTGTTTGGAGGTGACCGTGATGGCTACCAAGGAACTAACGAGACTCGAACTTGACATCACCATTATCGAACAGACGCTTCGCGCCATGATCGAGATTGATTCAGCGGCGACACAGATCCTTAGCGAGAACTCCCAGCAGAGCGAAGTGGACGCCACCCTACTACGATGACCCAAGAGCAGGCGTGTTACTACGGGCTCCGCATCGGCTGCCCTAACGCGACGAATCCGAACTGTCGGCTATGCGCAGAGCGCCTAACCCACGCCGTAGACCAGATGCTGCGCTCGATGGCAGCAAGTGACGGCCGAACAAGTAACACGACAAACGAATCAATGATCGATGACCTCGCCGAGCGTTTTTCAGACCTGAGTCATGCGGGTTACTTGAGAGAGCGCAGCTAAGGTTGCGCTAAGAACTGGCCGAGCACGCTTTGCAGTGCTGCTCGCGATTGGGCTCGGGGCAGCAGCAGATTTTTACGAATCCCGCAAGGCGCTTCTATGCATCGCCTAGAGGCCGTCAAGATCTATCGTGATGCTTAACTCGCGACAGCGGAATCGTTACATCCGCTCCAGAGAGACCAGCAGCTTATTTTGCCTTATAAAACCGCTATTGCCTCTGCTTGTGGTCAAGATAGCGATCTGCTCGAGATACAAGCAACATACGCGCAATCAACAACTTTTTTTCCTAGAAAGGCATCGTTACTTTGCACTGCGAACATAGTCCTCTCGTAATTAGAAGCATCAATCTTCTGGTAAATACGACCCAGCAGCGCTTTAAACGCCTATGATGCCTGCCCCTAAAAAGTGCACGCAACGAGTGACACTGGGCGTCAGTTGACAAAGTGATTTCCTACACATCTTAGGTACTAAGAAAGCGTGAGAGCAGGATTCCAATCGCGGTTCAAGAACCGTAAGATCTGGAGGTGAACGTATGCCGATAGGAATTGTGCTTGGTGGCGGGGGAACGCTCGGTGATTTTCAAGCCGGAGCTCTAAAGTATTTGCAGGAAAAGGACATTTTGCCAGATATTGCCTGCGTCTGCGGCACCTCAATCGGCGCTATCAACGCGGCGATTGTCGCCACAGGTGAGGGCTGTGCTGCCAGGCTTGAGAAGTATTGGGTGACGGACGTAAACTCTCGTTTCGACCTGATTCCGCAGCACGATTGGTCTGAAGACATAGCTCCCATTCTTCGCACCATAGTCGACGGGTCAGCAGGTTCGTGGATCAGCGCGGCGGCTAAGCTCATTCGCACATCGGGCGAAGAGACACTAGCTGACGTGCGTAGCGGCATTTGCGACCTCGAGAAAATGTTCGCCTGCGTTAGAAAGACACGCGCGCTGTACTCGGCAGAGCGTCTCGAAGAGAAGATGAGAGACGACGCTCAAGGTCTTGAAGCAGCCCTCAAGTCTAAAATAGCCCTCCGTCTTTACGCCACAAATCTGGGCACGGGAGCACAAACCTGTTTTTATAACACGTCATGCGATACGGATCTCGACAAGGCGAATAAGGGTGAAAAAGTAAACACACTCTGTGAATCAAAAGAAAAGCTCATCAAAGCGGCTCTCGCCTCAGCGGCAGTTCCGGTTGTGTTCCCGCCGGTTGAAGTGGACGGCAACTGGTATATCGACGGCAGCCCCAGAGAGGTTGTCCCTGTCCAAGGAGCGATAGATTGCGGCGCGGACATGATTTATGCGATTCCTTGTTTCCCAAGTCTAGCTCAAAGCGGGGAAGACCGGATTGCCGATTCTCAGGCCGAAGACTGGAGCACGAGCAGCTTGTTCGATATACGGACGGACGACTTTGGCACGGACGAAAAGAACTGGGGCATTGGCGGTGGTCGCGACGTGGTCGATATCGCGAACCGCACCGCAGCGATTGTGCTCGATCAGATTGCTTCAGGGGATCTAAAAACTGCTAGCAAACGCAATCCGCGAGTCCAGTTGAAAGTTATTGCTCCCCTACTCCTCGTTCACGGCATGGCAGAGCTTAACATCGGACTGCTCAAGATCAATATGGACCAAGGTTACATGCGCGCCTTCGACGAAGTTGACGCGCCAGGTGAGAGGCGTGACCGATGCCGGCAACTCACTAGCGAGATCACATCCAGACGCGTCGCTATCTGGAAAAGCGAGCACGACCTCATCAAACAATGGGCAGAAGCCGAGGACTCGCCGTCAGAAGGTTTTTTTCCGCTACATCAGATTTACATGCTGAGCATCCTCCGTGACTGGCTGGATGGCGGTCGAGTTAATACAGGGATTCTGCACATCATCCGTCAGCAAAAGAGAGATCTCAAGCCCTTTGTCCTAGAGCGACTGAAAATCGCTGAAAGTCCCCAGGCACTGCCCTATAATTACGAAGATATGTATCTTAAATGGGAGCTTCACGATCTGCACAGCGAGATGCTGGACATCCCGCTTCCGTGTAGTCCGTGGGATCGGCTCGACCTTTGCCGCAAGGGCACAGAAGTTATTCCAGAGGAAGCGCCCCCGTAGGCTTAGCACAGGCAACTCTTCGAAACGAACCGGGACATTAGGATACACGAGAAACAAACCTAGAATTGTCGATCGCTTCACAAATGAAGTGCTTAAAGCGATTCGCGTAGCGAGCCCTCGATGCGTAATGCCGTCTGTTCATTACGTTCACGAAGGAGTATGTGTGCTGAAAAAGAAACAATCTCTGAAACACTTACTCGCACTAGTCTCAGCGTAGCGGAGCCGCATGACGTACACTGTACTTAAGGTGGGAGGCAGTCTGATCGCGGTCTCCAAGGATTTGATTAACTGCCTGATTGAGGCCCATCTAAACGTGCTCGTGGTGCCCGGCGGTGGGCCGTTTGCACAGACCGTCCGACGCTATGCCAGTCGCGTCGACGAAACCGCTGCCCATTGGATGGCCGTTCTTGCGATGAACCAGTACGGTTTTTATCTAGCGGCTCCTGGAGCGGCCGTAGTCGAGAGCATAAGCACCCTTCAGCGAGGAACAAGCATTCTTTTGCCCTTCAAGATGCTATATGAAAACGACCCGCTGCCCCACTCCTGGAACGCCACTTCCGACTCTATCGCAGGCTGGGTTGCCCGCCAGCTCCACGCCAATTTTGTGATAGCGACCGACGTCGACGGAATTGTCTTAGCCAATAAGTTAGTTTGGCGCGTCAAAGCGCGCGAGCTCACGACAGAGACGTGCGTCGATGCATTCCTTCCGCAGCTTCTGGATACGCACGACTTGGATTGCACTATTATCAACGGTCAGCACTTTCAACGCGTCGTCGACGCTATCAGGGGACGCAGCACGATCGGCACGACGATCATTGGACGAAAGTAGTTTATAAAAGCCGTTGCTCTATAGAGTAGAAGCAACTGATACGGCGATGCTCACTGACAAGACGCGAACGGAGAACTGGAAGAATGGAGAATACGTGCATATCGTGCGGTGCGCGAATAGCTAGGGATAGCGCCATATCGTACCCGTGCCCCTCGTGCGGAGAGATAATCACGCGATGCAAGAGGTGCAAGAAGCTGAGTAATCCGTACCGATGTGCGTGTGGTTTCGGAGGCCCTTAGATGGGAGAAGTAGCGGCACAGATAAAGATAATGCCCAACGGCCCGGGCGTTGATCTTAAGGGCCTAAGTGCCCGAATTGAATCTCAGGTCGCCCAGCACGGACAGATCCATAGCTGCGAAGTGCAGCCCATTGCGTTTGGGCTTAAAGCGCTACTGATCACCGTCATTGTTGAGGACAAAGAGGGCGGAACTGAAGCTTTAGAAGCGTCCTTATCGGTAATCGAAGAGGTAGAAAGCATTCAAGTCGTGGCCGTAACCCGAATGCTGTAACCGTCGGTACTGCGGGCGCGAGGATGCACCGACCGGGATTCGAACCCGGGTTGTGGGCTTTCTTCACGTGTTGGAAGGCCCAAGTCATAGCCACTAGACCATCGGTGCGCGGCGCAAACTACTTTAACAGAACGTATATTAATGCTTTGCACGGCGTGTGTGGAAGATGTCTCAACGAAGAAAGAAGAAAGAGTTTATTAATGACATCGTGTTGCAGCGCATAGACCGTTTGTTCGATGCGGCCGCCGCAGAGTTTCCGGCACACGCGCAGCGAAGTGATCGCTATGTCGAGCTTGTTCGGCGGCTGGCGACCAAGCACAGGGTGCCACTCGGAAAAAAGAAAATGCATTTTTGCAGAAGCTGCGGGACGTATTTCGTCTATGGAGCGAACGCACGCGTGCGCATAAAAGACAAACGTACCGTTATCACGTGCTTAAAGTGCGGTGGCCTGAGGCGTTATTGAATCGCAATCCACACAGATGACCAAAAGTGACATGCAAAAACTTAAGACACTCTCAGCAGAGCTTACCCCGACCCTCTGGATCGGCAAGTACGGCGCAAACGATGCGATCGTAGTCGAACTGCAACGTCAACTGAAGCTAAGGAAGATGGTCAAAGTGAAGATCCTGAAGGCCGCCTTGTTCGAATCAAGTCGCGAGGAGATCGCGCACGCACTCGAGCACGCTTCGGGCGCGCGGTTGGTCGATTTGAAGGGTGCCACCGCTGTGTATCTTTCGCCGTATCGCATCAAAAAAACGGCTCAAAACGGCTACGCGTATCAGAGAAAATGATATAAGTCAAAAAGACGTAAAGACGCTTGATTCCAGTAGAGAAGTCCAATTAGGAGATTAAATGACCACGCTGTACGATGTTCCTGCCAATAAACTGATCGAACTTACTGCAACGAAGCTGAAGAGCGACGAACGATTCACCCCTCCGGAATGGGCGTCGTGGGTAAAGACGGGGGTGCACAGAGAGCACCCACCGCAGAACGATGACTGGTGGTATGTCCGCTGCGCCGCGCTGCTTCGACGCATCGCGATGGACGGCCCCGTTGGCACGCAGCGACTCCGCTCGGTCTACGGGGGCAAAACCGACAACTCGTCACAACCTGAGCGATTTGTTAAAGGGAGCGGCTCAATAATTCGAAAAGCGATGCAACAGCTCGAGAGCGCGGGGTTCGTTAAGACGACTCCAAAAGGTCGCGAGATCTCGTCACAAGGCAGGTCGCTCCTCGACAACAGCGCGTACGAGCTCGCACAAAGCGCATAGACGACCCGGAGTGTGAGGATTATGGATGATGACCTCGAACAAATACGGAGGCGACGCCTCGAACAACTCCAAGCGCAGCAGAGTGGAATGCAAGGACCGTCCACCGAAGAGATAGAACAGGCACAAGCGCGAAGAAGCGCCCTGCTGCGACAGGTGCTCACCCCCGAAGCTCGGGAACGGCTGAACAGCATCAGATTGACGCGGCCCGACTTTGCCGACTCCGTGGAGTCACAGCTGCTCGCCCTGTACCAAAGTGGTAGGCTTACGGGAGTGATAACTGACGAGCAGCTTAAGCAACTCCTCAAACAAATCGCCCCGAAGAAGCAGAACATACGCATCACGCGCAGATGAAGATCGGCGTTTTATTCAGCGGGGGCAAGGATAGCGCGCTCGCAGCCCTTCTTCTCAGCCCTTTTGCGCAAATTGAGCTCGTAACGATGTCGTTCGGAATTGTGCCGAATGACGCGGCTTCAGTGGCGCGCGTAGTCGGTTTTCCCCACGTGACGATCGACCTTGAAGAGGGCCTCGCAACGGCCACCGTCGACGCGATGATCAAAGACGGATACCCAAACAGAGGTATCAACCTCCTGCACAAAACGGCGCTTGAACGCGCAGCCGCACACTATCAGGTCGTGGCCGATGGGACACGCCGGGACGATAAGGCGCCGCTCTTGAACGCGCGTGATGCGCGAAGTCTGGAAGATCGCTCGGGGATCGACTACGTGCGGCCACTCCTCGGCTACGGGCGAAGGGCGATCGACGCGCTTGCTGCCGCGCTTCTCGAGGTCACGTACGGGGAGTGTATATCGTTTGACTACGAGGTCGAACTGCGCAGGGTTATGGAGAGGTCGTACGGCTACGAGGCCGTGAAGGCCGTCTTCCCGCAAGAGCACATCCAGTCAAAGGTCACAGGCCGAAAAAGCGCCGTTTTCTGAGCCGTATTGGCGTAAACAATTATTAACGATGAAATGTAATAGGCTACTCTGACCGTGAGGATGTGAGAAATGCCGAGCAATCCACCGAGATCTGCTATAGAGGGACTGCAATGAGCAAAGTAAGCAAGGGGAAAAAGAAACGACTGGCCAAAGCTACAAATCAAAACAGACGCGTGCCGGCGTGGGTGACCGTACGTTCAAACCGCAACGTGACGACCCATCCAAAAAGGCGGCACTGGCGACGCGGTCGCCTCAAGGTGTGATCGTTCATGGCAAAAGACACGAAGGTAGAAGAAGAGCGGGTGTACACGATCCCGCTGCGAGCGGTGAAACACACGCCTAGATGGAGACGCAGCAAGAAGGCGATATCGGAGATTCGTCAGTACCTCGCCCACCATTTGAGCGCGGAAGAAGATAAAGTCAGACTTGATCCCTCGATCAACCTAAAAGTCTGGGAGAGAGGCTCGAGCAATCCGCCGAATAAGATCACCGTCCGGGCAATGAAGTTCGACGACGGCGTCGTCGAGGCAGAACTCGCGACCGAATCGTGATGGTCGCATCTGTAAAAAGAAAACCACCCGTAGAGGATCCAACGTGGTCAAGCGCATCTCGATAGGCGGAAGCGCCGTACTCGGCGTCTTTGCTGCGTGTACCGAAGATTTCTTGCTTACTGCACCAGCGCTGACCGAGGAGGAGCAACTCAACTTCCTACAGGAGCTGGACGTGACCTCCATCCCACTCCTCGTAGGCTCAAGCACAGTCGTTGGATCGCTCGTCGCCGGAAACTCGAACGGATTTGTCGTCTCAAATAACGCGCTCAGGCACGAGATGGCACAGCTCAAGGCGAGTTGCGGAGGTTTGACCGTGCGAAAGCTCCCTGGGAGGATCAATGCCGCTGGAAACGTCATCCTCGCAAACGATACAGCGGCGCTGATCCACCCTAACCTAATCGCTCGAGCCGACAGAGTCATTTCTGAGGCTTTAGGCGTGGACGTGCGGCGAGGTACGGTCGCCGGTCTGAAGACGGTTGGGATGGCGGCGTGTGCAACGAATAAAGGCGTTTTGGCGCATCCAAAAGCGACAGAAGGAGAGCTTTCGAAACTGGACGACACCTTCGGCGTTCCCGTCAACATCGGCACGGTGAACTATGGTTCACCGCTCGTCGGATCTTCGCTTCTTGCAAACACGAAGGGCTACGTTGTAGGCATAGACACGACAGGAATAGAGCTTGGGCGGATACAGGAGTCGCTAGGGTTTCTGTAACCTTTAAAAGCGCCCCACAACGGCCGCGCTCGTTAGTTTGGATAGCTATTTAACAGATAACCTCGCGAATAACTCAATGATCGAGTCATCCTAAGCGAGGACATCGGGCTCGTACCCGCCCCCTAGGTGCTTATCACACGCTGATTGACGGATGGTATATGTATGGAAAGCAAAACCTTTCAAATTACGGGTTCCTTCAAAGCAGGACGTTCGTGGGAACGATTTACAAAAAAAGTCTCGAGCAACAACGAGAAAAATGCCGCCGAAAAGCTTTACTCACTTATCGGCAGTGAGCATGGCTTAAAGCGGAAGATGATTCGAATCGAATCCGTCGAAGCGGAAGAAGTGTGATAACATGGCAAGCGAGCAAGAAGTGCGCGTGTTGGTCGCCCAACTCCAACAAACTGAGGCAGAAGCGCGTGCGTACGAGCAACAAATGGAGGTCATCAGCTTCACCATCAACGAGATAGAAAACGCGGTCACCGCTGTAGAAGCGCTTTCCAAGCCCAAGATCGGCAAAGAAACGCTTATACCGATCGGGGCAAGCTCGTTCGTCTATGGCAGCATTCCTCAAACGAAAAGGGTTATCATTGGACTCGGCGCGAACGTCTCCGCTGAGGTGGATGTCACCGACGCGGTTTCATACCTCAACGACCGAAAGAGAAAACTAACGGACATGCAAGGACAATTCACGGCTCGGCTGAATCAGATCGGCTCTCAAATCTACGCACTCCAATCGAAATTACAGGCGTACCAATCGCAGTCACAGGCGGCACGCTAGATGTTTGAAAGCTTGAGACAAAAACTCAATCAATTTAAGCAGACCGTCAATAACAAAGAACGCGCGCTTGATGATGCAGAGGTCGGGACCGCTGCAAATGATGCCACACCCCTAGCCGAAGGTCTAGAAGAAGCCACAAGCGAGGCATACACGCCTCCCGCTGTTCACGTTGACGAGGCAGTCGAAGCCCCCCCATCGGCTGAAGCGCCGACGCAGGGGGTAATGCAAGGCGAGACTGTAAGACCCACAAGGGGCAAGTCCCTTTTTGAAAGAGAAATAAAGGAAAAAGACCTGGAAGAGCCGCTATGGGATCTTGAGATTGCACTCCTTGAAAGCGATGTGGCGATGTCAGTCTCTGAAGAGATCGTTGACACAGTAAAACGAGAGCTGATTGGCACCAAGCGCAAATGGCGCCAGGACGTCGGCGCACTGGTCGAGCGCGCGTTGCGCGACGGAATCTTGAAAGTGCTCGACGTAAACGGCCTTGATTTCGACGAACTTATCAAACAGGCACCAAAACCTGTGACCATCGTGTTTACCGGCATCAATGGGACAGGAAAGACCACGACCATTGCAAAAGTTGCATACCGCCTCAAGAACCAGGGGTATGCCGTCGTGCTCGCAGCTGGGGATACGTTCCGGGCCGGCGCCCTTGAACAGATTGAGCGACATGCTGACAACTTGGGAGTGAAGCTCATCAAGCACCAGCAGGGCGCGGATCCCGCTGCTGTCATCTATGACGCAGTGCAGTACGCGCGCGCAAAACACAAAGACGTCGTGCTTGCAGATACCGCCGGACGAATCCACACCAATGTTAACCTCATGAATCAGCTCAAGAAAATTGAGCGAGTGATTGATGCGGATCTTGTGGTTTTTGTCGACGAAGCCCTCGCGGGCAATGATGCGGTTGAACGCGCGCTGCAGTTCAATACTGCAATGGCCATCGATGGATCAATTCTCACCAAAGTGGATGCCGATTCAAGAGGAGGAACCGCCATCTCAATAGCGCACGCTACGAACAAGCCAATCCTCTTTTTAGGACTAGGACAAAAGTACGACGACATCGTCAAGTTCAACCCCCAGTGGCTGGTGAACAGACTGTTCGGCGAGGCAGAGACGTAAATGGTAATGGAAAACCTCGGCAGCTCACTTCGCGACACGCTAAAGAAGATAGCGCGAGCGAATCGCATCGACGAAAAAACGCTCAACGAAGTCGTCAAAGACATTCAGCGCGCGCTCCTCAGCGCCGACGTCAACGTCGCTCTGGTGCAACAGCTGTCGAAACGCATCAAAGACCGGGCGCTAAAAGAAGAGCTCTCCGGGAAGCTGAACCCGCGTCAACACGTCATCAACATAGTGTACCAAGAGCTTGTCGCGCTCCTCGGCGAACCGATCTCGGTACCGCTCACCCGTCATACGGTGATTATGGTCGGCCTCCAGGGCAGCGGCAAAACCACGACCACAGCGAAGCTCGCGCGATTTTTTCAGAAAAAGGGCCTAAAAGCCGCGGTCATCTGCGCAGACACCTACCGTCCGGGGGCGTATGATCAGCTTAAACAGCTCTGCGAGCGAATCGGTGTCGCTTTCTACGGCGAACCGGATCACAGCAATGCGGTCGAGATCACGACCCGGGGCTTAATCGAGCTAAAACGCTATGATGTCATACTCGTCGACACCGCGGGGCGCCACGCACTCGAAACAGACTTAGTTCTCGAGATGAAGGCAATCAACGAAACCTCGAAAGCGGACCAGCGCTTTCTGGTGCTCGACTCTGGCATCGGTCAACAGGCGAGTGAGCAAGCGAAAGCGTTCAACGAAGCAATCGGCTTAACGGGCGTCGTTGTGACGAAGCTCGATGGAACTGCGAAAGGCGGAGGGGCGCTCTCTGCGGTTGCCGAGGTTGGAACGGGCATCGCGTTTATCGGTACAGGCGAAACTATCGACGACCTCGAGAAGTTCGAACCAGATCGATTCATCTCTCGACTGCTCGGCATGGGTGACATCAAAACGCTCGTCGAGATGATCGAAGAAGAGCCCCCCATAGAGATGGAAGAGGCGGAGGCGATGCTCAAAGGCGAGTTTACGCTCAAAGACATGTACAAACAAATGGACGCGATACGCAAGATGGGGCCCCTGACCAAAATCGTTCAAATGCTTCCGCTCGGATCACTCGGAGTCGACATCCCCGACGGGGCGCTTCAATCAACCAAAGAAACCCTAGAACGTTTCAAAGTCGTAATGGACTCAATGACGGACGAAGAGCTCGAGCACCCGCGAGTAATTCGAAGTTCGCGAATAAAGCGGATCGCGCGCGGCTCGGGCGTCACTGCTGACTACGTGCGCGAACTCCTAAAATATCACAAAACGATGCAGCGAGCGATGAAAGGCGTTCGCTCTCAAAAAGAGATGCAAAAGTTCTTGAGAAAACAAGGCCTCAAGTGAAGGCTGCACAGACTGCACGCGATCTCACAGGAGTTCGAGCAATTCAGTTTTTCGCTTTTCGTACGCTTCGCTGGTGATGAACCCTTTCTCCCGCAAAACATCGAGCTTCTCTATTTGCTCGATTATGTCCTCCTTCATACTCTGACGCTTCCCCTCCTCGGCCATCGTTTTTCGGATTGCCTTTATGGATGATAAACCTTATGTATTGTCAGACCTAATGATATAGATTCTGAATTGCCCGCTTCTCGAATAAGACTGCCACCCAAAACGACGCACAGAATCTCTGCAAAAGGTAGGACCTTGAACAAGCCGCCGGAGGGATTTGAACCCTCGATCTGCTGATAATTCTTTGAGCGGTGCTCAAATACGAATCAGCCGCTATGCCGAGCTTAGCCACGGCGGCCAAGCTTACTATGTTTAGACGTATATAAATGCTTTACATCAGCGTCGAAGGCGCTCCATGATAGCTGCAGCTCCGAACATCGGCGTGATTGCCGAAATAGAGAATCTTCATTACAACACTTAGCCTGTTGTCACCTTTTATCACAAAGAAGCATCATAGGGATTCCCGCGGTACAGTTGGAAAAACGCAACAAACAGAAAAGGCCTCAACGTTACCGGACAGATCATGACGAATGAAGGAGACGAGATGCAGAGAATCGACGCGGTCCTCGTCCGCTACGGCGAGATTGGAATCAAAAGCGACAGAGTCAGGAGTCGATATGAACGCACGCTCGTAAACAACATAGAAAGAATGCTCGGCTTTTGCGCAATCCCATATGAGGCCGTCGTCAGGGATTTCGGCCGCATCTTCGTCAAGACCCGTGATTCGGCAGCAGCTCCGGCGGTAGCAAGCGTTTTTGGTGTCGTTTCAACCAGCCCCGTCCAAACAAGCGCAGCAACTCTGGATGCTATGCAGTCAGCCGCCGTGCGAATCGTTTCACCGTTGCTAACCGAGGGAAAATCCTTTGGCATTCGAGCACGTCGAACGGGAACGCACGACTACTCAAGCAAAGACATCGGCGAAGTAGTCGGAGGTGCAATTGAAAAAGCAACTGGCGCGCCTGTGCGATTATCAAAACCAGACGTCCAGCTATTTATTGAAGTTCGGGCGGGCAGCGCGTATCTCTACACCGAGGTCGTTCCCGGGGTCGGAGGCCTGCCTCTGGGAACCCAAGGAAAAGTGATCGCTCTCGTCTCAGGAGGAATCGACTCCCCGGTCGCGGCATGGCTTATGATGAAGCGCGGCTGCACGATCGTTCCACTGTTTTTTGACTGTGAGCCATACCTTGGTGACACCGGAAGGCAGCGGGCAGAGGCCGTCGTCAGAGCGCTCGCTGTGTGGGCGGGGCGTCCGCTGGATTTCGCAGTAGTGCATCACGGAGCCAGTTTGAGTGAGTTCAAAAAGCTGGCCCCGCGAATGACCTGTGTACTCTGCAAGCGCATGATGTACCGAATCGCCGCATCGATAGCAAAAGCAGAGAACGCGCACGGAATCGTGACTGGAGAGAGCATCGGCCAGGTCGCAAGCCAGACGACTCAGAATCTCCTTGCAATCGACGAGGCCTCAGATGTTCCCGTCTACCGCCCACTAATAGGTCTCGACAAGACAGAAAACATCAAGCTAGCGCGACGAATAGGGACGTATCGTCTGTCAACGGCCGGCGATTCTTCGAATTGCACCGCCGCACACCGACACCCGACGACAAACGCAGACCAAGAGGAATTAAAAAGGTATGAAGCTGAATTGCTGATACGCGAACTGAGCGCCGAGGAAGCTAAAAGCCTTGCGTGGCAACGCGTATTCCCTGATAAGTCACTTCAATGGGTGCTGAACCCCGAGCCGAACCCGCCGTGGTGAGCCGTGTCGCTTCAGATGAGCGCTGCGCACAATCGCTGACTATTGCTCGAGTTTCGGCGGGGCGCGTGCACAAGATTGGGCCCCACCTCTTTCACGTCTGAAGGTCGGTCCAGCTTCGCGTGACCTCGTCAAATTCTCTCCGCAGATACTTTTCCTGCAGCAAGTGGTCGATGTCAGCCTCGAGTAGATTCGCGATTGAGAGGGCACAAAACACCACGTCTGCGACCTCTTCCGCCGCGGTTGCTTTCTCGCGTCGAACCGCGGTCGCAAGCTCGCCGCATTCCTCCAAGAGAACCGAAAGAAGGAAAAATGAGCCAGACGCCTTGTCGGTCTCGCCGTACCTCTCGTGTATAGCTTTCTGAAAGTCCGAAAGATCCATCTTAACTTCGCGAGGCAGCCAAGCGGACGTCATCGACACGAATGGTCTTCCTCCCCGCGTGCTGAGCCATTATTAAAGCCCTCTCGGTGAGGTCAATTACATAGTTTTCCATAACATTGGCGAGGGCTTCCGCCGCCTCCTGGCTTACACGTTCAGCGCCCGCTTTTCTTATAATCCTGTCAACAGGAGCAATAGGCAATTCAGTCATTTAAACCTCCTATCTCTTTTTTACCTTTCTTGCTTCGCGTCCAGAGCACCACTGCATTGTTTACACTATTTGAAGCTGGTGTGCATCCAGTCCCATGGTTTTCCGCAACGGACGTCCTTCATCTCGCCATTTATAGCCGACGGGCAGACCGTGGGATCATTCCACGGACGCCGTTCCTCGTCAGGCGTTGCGTACTCGTAGAGCTTGTTGACGAAGTAAACCAAATATGTTCGCTGGTCACCAAGAGCCCTAAATCCGTGCCAGTAATGCCCGGGAATCCGTACTGACTGCAAGACGTCGCTAGTCAGAATGATCTCGTTAAGTTCTGCGGTCGCATCATCGTACGCACATAGTTTAATCGCCCCGCGCAAAACGACGAAGTAGTCAGTCTGTCCTCTAGTATGTCTGTGCCAAGCTCTGACGACGCCGGGGTAGGTGATGGAAAAATTGCATTGCTGTAGGGAATCATCAACGACCCAATCTTGCCGGACTAATTCTGTAAAAAATCCTCGCTCATCTGCGTGTTTGGTGAGTGCTCGCGTCTCTATTCCTTGAAGCATGTCCAGGACACAACTGTGTGCTCTTAGTTTAACTTGTTTGCGTTATTGAGCCGGGCATGCGTCAAATCGCTCGGAATCACGTCAAGGCTCTTCCGCACAGCAACAAGACTGCGAGTGAGACGGTAAATATCGATGTAACCAGCATAACGCTAAGGGCACGGTTGACAGTGGCCTTGGTGATGTTATCTGCGCCGTTACCGATCTCGTAGCTTGAAGGCTTCGTCAGCCTCACGCCTAACCCCCCCGCGAATAGGGCGACGGGGATCCCTGAGTTAACGGCTGGTTTCTTGTGCCGGTCCGTTTTCAAAACGTTCCATGCATCGTCGCATGCCGATTTGCCAGATACCATGCGAAATCCTAGCAACATTGGAACGATTGCCAAGCGGGTCGGAAGGTAGTTGAAAACGTCATCCAGTCGGGCTGAAAACAATCCCGCGTGTCTTCTGTGATCCCTGTAGCCAAGCATCGAATCAAGGGTGTTCACGGCACGATAACAGAGCGCGCCCGCTACTCCAAAAACGGCAAAGAATAGGAGGGGAGAGACTACGCTGTCAACGGTATTCTCACCGACTGACTCACATACGCTCGACAGGACGCTTTCGCGGTCGAGATGTAACCTTTCCCTGCTGACGAGCGCACGTAGGTGCAACCGGGCCGCGTCGATGTCTGTGTAGACGAGATCTGTCACCTCGACGGCCTCTTTTTGCAGCGTGAATATCGTGAATGATGCCTTGAGCAAGTAAGCACTGAGCCCGACATAGCACAACAGCAACACGACATTTCGGCTTGCGATCTGATAGCCTAGCCACTGGAACAGCACGACCGGTACTGTAAAGGTTACGATCAGACCTACCGCGAGAGCCGCCCCCTTGAAGCACTGTGCACTATCAGTCCCTCCGTACAAACCTCGTTCCAGCATTGTCACGATCCTCCCCATCCACACAACCGGATGCGCCGCGGCTGGAGGTTCGCCGAGAAACATGTCGAGTGCCAACGCAACGAAAAGAATCGAGATCTGGACGAGAAGCCAAGAAAACATTGTTTATAATCCGATAATCGAGTATAGCGCTTCCATGTCCACGTGTTTGAGCACGACACGAGCCAGCTCATCAAAGGGATCCACTTCTTGATCGGATGGTAACTGACTCTTTAACCCAGTAGATCGCTGGGTAGCAGCGCTGTGTGCACCGTCTGGCTTCTGCATACGTCTAGAGTGTAGGTGCTCCAACAAAGCATAGCGAAAATTGTCGTTGTGGAACAAGCCGTGCAAGTAAGTACCAAAGACAATGCCAGCGGCATCCTGCCCCCCATCATCGCCAAATATCGGAAGCTCACACGTTGTGCTGCCCATGTGAATCTCGTACCCCTGCACTGTTTGGTTCCTCAAACGGTCGAGCAGCGGCCCCGTTCCGGTGACGCGTTTTTCTACCTGCTTCGTTCTCTTTTTAGAGGAATTGAAAACGGTCCAGGCTTGCAGCAGCCGCAGCCCTTCTACGACATTACTTTGGTTTTGCGTTCCCTCGAAGCCTTCGTCAGTTATTGTCTCCCCAAGCATCTGAAATCCCCCACAGATTCCGATAATGGGGATTGCTCCAGCAATCGCCTCGATCCGCTTATCCATGCCGGAGCGACGCATTGCTCTCAAATCGTCAACGGTGTTCTTCGTGCCGGGAATAATTATGGCATCGGGCTCACCGAGATTATCGGTCAACGAAACGTATCGAACTCGGGCAACGGCTTCAAGCGGTTCAAAATCGGTGAAATTGGAGATATGGGGAAGTCTGATCACTGCGAAGTCGAGCACGCTGTGTGCGGCCGGCAGTGTGTCATCAAGCGAAACGGAATCTTCAGACGGCAATCGTACGTTCACGTATGGAATGACGCCCAGAACAGGGAGCCCCGTGAGCTCCTCGAGCTGTGTTAGGCCTGGCTCAAGCAGCTTCTCATCCCCTCGGAACTTGTTGATGATGAAGCCTTTGATGCGTTTCTGATCCTCCTCTGCCAGCAATTGCACGGTTCCATAAAGACTGGCAAAAACGCCGCCTCGCTCGATATCGCCTACTAGGACTACAGGGGCATCGGCACTGCGTGCGACGCGTAGGTTTGCGATATCCTGCTTGTAGAGGTTGATTTCTGCAGGACTGCCGGCGCCCTCCATTACGATGACCTCATATAAACGAGCAAGCGCTTTTAATGAATCGCAGACATGCTGAAAAATAGCTTCTATTGAGTCATAATACTCGCCAACTTTTCGATCACCTAGGGGCTTTCCGTGCAGGATCACTTGCGACATCATGTCCCCCTTAGGCTTCAATAAAACTGGATTCATGTCTACTGACGGTTGAATCCTAGCAGCCCACGCTTGCACGGCTTGCGCGATTCCGATTTCATCGCCATCCTGCGTCACCCATGAGTTCAAGCTCATGTTTTGGGCCTTAAACGGCGCAACCTTGTGACCGCTATCCACCAAAAGCCTGCAGAGCGCAGCAACCAGCACGCTCTTGCCGACGTGCGATGCCGTTCCACTGATCATTAAAAAGCGTGCCATGCTTGATCAACACCTAACGCTGCTTCCTACAAGTTCGTTTCTCGCGATACTCGAACGGCCGAATTCATCCACTTTTTATCACAGGCCGCGATAAATACTTGTGGGAAATCGTGCACAAGAAGTTTTGAGGCCATTCGGACCTCTTCGGCGCGCTCTGGGGCTCGTTGAGAGACCGCAACAGAAGGAGACCTTATAGCTACACGATGATCACGAAAGGCGCGCTGGGTGGATAAAGCCGCCCCTCAGCATTAAGTCCACAAGCACGATAGCAACCATGGCTTCAGCCACCGGGACTATTCTGGGCAGGATACACGGATCGTGTCTGCCCGATACCGACAGATCGACTTCCTCCAGCGTTTCCAAATCGACTGAGGTTTGTCGCATTCCGATTGAAGGAGTCGGCTTCACCGCAATTCTGCCGATAATCGGCGCCCCTGTCGAAATGCCGCCGAGAATTCCGCCAGCTCTGTTCGTTTTGGATTCTATTCGGCCATCCGTCATCGTGAACTGATCATTCATTTCGCTCCCTTTCAGTTTTGCTGCGAGGAAGCCTACGCCAATTTCAACGCCCTTCACGGCGCCGATGCTCATAAGGGCCTTACCCAATTCTGCATCGAGCTTGCCAAATACCGGCTCGCCGACACCCGGAGGAACATTGAAAGCAACGATTTCAGCAATTCCACCGACGCTGTTGCCAGCTTCTTTCATACGTTCGATGCACGCGACCATCTCGTCCGACGCAGAGGCGTCACAGCATCGTACAATGCTCTTCTCAGCGAGGAGCAAGTCTTCGGGACTCTCAAAGACGAACTTGGATTGTATCCCGTGGATATCGATAACGTGCCCGAGCACGCGGATCTCTCGATGCTCGAGCAGTTTCTTTGCCACTGCCCCCGCAGCAACTCTGGCGGCGGTCTCTCGGGCTGACGCTCTCCCTCCGCCGCGGTGATCTCGCCATCCGTATTTCGCGTGGAACGTGTAGTCCGCGTGGCCGGGACGCGGCACGTTGCGTAGCTCATCGTACCCGCGCGAGTCGACGTCTTCATTACGGATGATGATTGAAATCGGGGTGCCGAGCGTCTTGTCTCGATAGATGCCCGAGAGTATGTGCGCAGTATCCTTTTCGGAACGTGGTGTCGTTATACTGCTTTGACCTGGACGTCTTCTATCGAGCTCTTTTTGAATGTCCTCGTGGGTTATCCGCAATCCCGCCGGGCACCCGTCGATAACTGCCCCTACTGCTTGACCGTGACTCTCACCCCACGTCGTTACCCGAAAAATGTGTCCCCAAGTGTTCATGAGGCAAGTCCCCTGCGATGAGCTTCAGAGGCTCTCAATGCTCGTTTGCTCGAGATTTGCTCCGAGGGCGAAAATGTCGTCAAAGAAGTCCGGGTATGACACTTTTACCGATTCTGCAGTGTCTATCTGGGTCTCTCCCTCGGCTCCCAGCGCTGCGACCGCAAGCGCCATAACAATGCGATGGTCCCCGTATCCGTTCAAACTAGCTCCCTGGGGTTTTCCACCCTGGATTCGCAACGTGTCGTCCACCTTTTTGATATCCACCTGCATTTTTCTCAGCTCCGTTATTATAGCGACCAGTCGATCCGTCTCTTTGTAGCGTAGGTGAGCAACGTTTGAAATGTCGGTAGTGCCTTGAGCGTATGCGCCTAGAACCGCGAGTACAGGAACGAGATCTGGCACGTCACCTGCGTCAATCGCGAGGCCCTGGAGCTCGGCACCGTCTGCGGTGACGACATCACCCTCCCAAGAGATATGTACCCCCATGTCTTTGAGGATCGAGACAATTTTCTCATCACCTTGTTTTGACTCAGAGAGGTTGTGCACGCTCACGCGAGAATTTGTTATTGCTGCGGCACATAAATGAAAGGCTGCTGACGAGAAGTCGCCGGGAATCTGAAAATCGGTATCTGCGTATTGCTGACAGCAAGGGATCATAAATTCGTGATGATCGGTGCTTACGTTGACTTGTGCTCGGTTCAACAGTTCGAGCGTCATGTCAACGTACGGGCGCGAGCTAAGGTTGTGGACGATCAGCATACTGTCAGTTTGACACAACGGACAGGCTATCAGAAGCGATGACAAAAACTGAGAGCTCATCGGATTCGTAAGCGTTGATTCTCCGCCCAAAAGTGCGCCTTGGACGATCACAGGCGCAGTACCGTCCGACTTTGTCGAGAGAACCTTTGCACCGAGTTCGTTGAGAGCGTCGATCAGCTGAGAGCTCGGTCGAGTCCTTAGCGACGCATCCCCGGTCAAAACTGTCGTGCCGTCAATCAAGGAGCAAACGCCCATCAGAAAGCGCAACGTCGTCCCGGAGTTTTGGCAATCTATAACATTGTCAGGCCTTTGTGGCTCTCCTTGTACGCCTTCGATGAAAAACGCATCGCCGACAGGATTTATCGTCGCACCGATCGCCTCACATGCGCTTACCGTTGCGCACGTGTCCGCGGAAACCAAGGGCTTAATGATGCGTGAAGTCTTCGCTAAACTGGCCATGACGATAGCGCGATGAGTGTAGCTTTTCGACGGAGGTGCGTCGAGTTTGCCGCGAATGGTGGATTGCGAGACCTTCACGTTCATAGTATATGAATGATTAGAATCAATTTATTTAAACGTGTGGTAGAAATGTTGGATCGACTGGAAAACGAGATAGAAATGCTTGAAAGGCACTTAGAGGTTTTAAACGCAGTCGTTGTTGGTGAACCTATTGGGATTTCGAAATTGTCAGAAGTGACTGGACATTCCAAGTACAAAGTCCGCTACTCGCTCCGAATATTGGAGCAGGAGGGCCTGATCAAGCCGTCACCGTATGGAGCAATTACGAGCGCGAGGATCTCAGAGTTTGTTCAAAACTACGAGCGACTTCTCGACCAGTTTCTAAAGAAGCTAAGTGAAGTGAAAGCCAACTACAGGGTTAAACGAGATTGAAGCCCAAAGACGCCCACAATGAGCATCACTCGTCGCGCGAACTGTTCTACGACCTTAAAGCTTAAGTAAAAAAACACACTAGAGAGATGTGTCAAGCCGCCATAACTCAGTTGGTAGAGTGCGTGGCTGTTAACCACGATGTCACAGGTTCGAGCCCTGTTGGCGGCGTCAGCGGGCCTGTAGCTTAGCCAGGTCAGAGCGCCCGGCTCATAACCGGGCGGTCACCGGTTCAAATCCGGTCAGGCCCACAAAGTCGACCTGTCGCTCATTACGAGCAGCAATTTGCTTTCGGGACGCACAGAGCAAATGGCACCGAGCTAAATAAATATGAGGTCAGCTATTAAGCATACTACAAACAGGACCAGCGTCATAGGTCCATAGCGTCTGTAAACGCGCATTTAATTCGACCAGCGTGATCAACGTGAAGTTCGAACAGGTCATGAGCAACGTGGAGGAGGCCGTAACCGAAGACGAGCTAGCTGCACTTCTCGACAATGAGACAAACATTACCGCCTATGCCGGCTACGAACCTAGTGGAAAACTCCATCTTGGACATCTTCTAACGGCGTATAAGCTCATGGATCTTCAGTCAGTCGGCGTCGACGTCATCGTGCTGCTCGCGGACTTGCACGCATACCTGAACGAAAAGGGCACGATGGATCAAATCCGCGACTGGGCGGATCACTACCAGAAGTGTTTTTCCGCTTTAGGCCTTGCTGAAGGCACGAGATTTGTACGCGGGAGCGATTATCAGCTTGAACCAGAATACACCAAGCTGATTCTGAAACTAGCGAGGCACACCACGCTAAACCGCGCTCGGCGAAGCATGGACGAGGTTTCAAGAAACGCGGAGGACCCCGTCGTGTCTCAAATGATCTATCCGCTTATGCAAACAGCGGACATAGGATACTTAAACATCGACATCGCCGTTGGCGGTATCGATCAACGTAAGATTCACATGTTGGCGCGAGAAGAGCTCCATTCAATGGGATTTAAGTCCCCTGTCTGCGTCCACACGCCAATTCTGCTCGGCCTTGACGCGAACAAAATGTCATCGTCAAGTGACAACCTTATAGCCATCGAAGATTCACCTGAGTCCATCAAAAAAAGGATCCAATCCGCTTATTGCCCGCCGCGAACGGTGGGGGATAACCCCCTCCTTCAGTTGTACCGGTACTACGTCTTTCCCCAGTTTAAGCAAGTCGAGCTCGAGCGACCCCAACAATACGGCGGCCCGATTTGTTACGAGGACTTCTCCACGCTCGAGCTGGATTACGCAGTCGGCAAGCTTCACCCGCTGGATCTCAAAAACGGTGCAGCGACGTATATCGAACGAATCATAGGACCTATTCGCAGCGCGTTACGCAGCGACTAGACTATTTCGACGGGAAGAACAGCTATCTTACGAACGAGGTGTTTCTCTGAGTCAAGAACTACAGACTAAGGTGAGACTGCCGCAGAAGGAGGAGGGGGAGGTCCTCGGGATTGTAGAAAGCATGCTCGGCGCAAACAGGGTAAAGATCCAGTCTTTGGACGGCAAAACTCGCATGGGGAGAATTCGCGGCAAGATGAAGAAGCGTGACTGGTTGCGTGTCGGCGACGTCATAGTTATGGTTCCCTGGAGTTTTCAAGACGACAAAGCGGACATCGTGTGGCGATACCAAGGAACGCACGTTGAGTGGGCAAGAAGAACGGGTACTTGTAGCCGCCGCGAAACAGCGGCCTTCTCAGCCCACAAAACAACCAATGACCGATGTGCCTGATTTGATTGACGATAAGATAAAACGCATCGAAAGAGACATTGACGAGCTGCGAGCACGCAACAAAGAAGCAGACGATTTCAAGGTCCGAGCCGAAGTATTCGACGAGCTAACCCTAAAGGCCCTGTATCGCCTCGCAAGCAGCGGGCTTATACAAGCACTTGGTGGCCCTATTTCGACGGGAAAAGAAGCTAACGTTTTCCATGCTATAGGGCCAGGCGGACGAGAACTTGCTATCAAGATCTATCGAATAAAAACGAGCGACTTTAAGGCTATGCACGACTACATACTGGGCGATTACAGATTCGCGCACGTCCGAAAAACCAAAAAGGATGTGGTATTCGCGTGGACAAAAAAAGAATTCCGGAACTTAACACGCGCGCGTAAAGCACGCGTCCGCGTCCCCGAGCCGCTCAAATGTAGGGAGAATGTCCTCGTCATGCAGTTTATAGGGCGAGACGGCGTCGCTTGTCCGCCTTTGAAGCAGGCAGTAGAGAACTTAGGAAACGTCAAAGAGGTATACGACGCAACGGTCGAATTCATGAAGAGACTTTATCAAGATGCACACTTGGTCCACGCCGACCTCAGTGAATACAATATACTTGTCGACGACCAAGGCGATCCGGTATTCATCGATATGGGGCAGTCCGTGCTTGTAGAACACCCGCGTGCGCAGGAGTTTCTGCAGCGGGACGTCAGCAACGTGGTGAAGTTCTTCAACGAAGCTGGAGTGCAGGCTTCACCGATCACAGTTTTGAGAGAGATCACTACATGAGGGAGTACCTGAGGGTTCCCAGAGACCGCATAGGGGTCATCATTGGCGTCGGCGGCAGCACGAAAGCCCAGATCGAAGAAAACGGCGACGTGAAACTTGACATCGATAGCGCCGAGGGGACGGTCACTATCGAGAGTGATTCTCTCGGCATTCTGAAGGCAACAGAAGTTATTAATGCGGTAGCTCGCGGTTTTAGCCCAGAAAAGGCCTTCCGAATTTTCGACGATGAACAGATAACCCTCGACATCATAGACATTTCAAAGGTCGCCGACACGCCGAAGGAGCTCAAACGGATTATGGGACGCGTAATTGGAAAAGAGGGCAAGACGCGGGAAGCTCTTGAGAGTCTCACGGGCGCGAACGTGTCTGTTTACGGAAAGACTGTAAGCACGATCGGGTACATCGATCAGATTCAGACTATCAGAACAGCCATCGAAATGCTGGCAGACGGAGCCAAACACGCTGCGGTCTACAGTTTCCTTGAAAGGAAACGGCAGGAACTGAAGCGTTCCCAATTGGATTATCTTGAATGAGTAATGCCGTCGAATAGAGAAGCTTTCATCCGTCACGCGGCGCAGGCGCTGCAAGAAGCTGAGATACATCTGCCGCGCGATGTTACACGGGCACTCGCCAACGCAGCAAGGACTGAATCGGACGAACGGGCCAAAGAACAGATACACGCCATTCTTGAAAACGTCAGGCTTGCGGGTGCTGCGGATCTTCCAATGTGCCAGGACACGGGCGTTCCTATTTTTTTTGTCGAGATCGGACGAGAAGCAAACATCGATTTCGGCCTTAAAGAGGCACTTGCAACTGCCGTACAGCGTGCGACCGACGCGGTACCTCTCAGGAAACACGCGGTTGACCCGCTCACAAGAACGAGCTGCGATGAACCGCTCTTTGATATGATATGTGACGTTAGCGACGGGAATAGACTGTCGGTCGCCGTACTGGTCAAAGGCGCGGGTTCAGAAAACGTAAGCGCCTTAGCTATGCTAGAGCCGCTTCAAGATGTTACGCCGTTCGTGCTTAAAACGATATGGAAAAGTGGCGGCAAGCCATGTCCGCCTATTATCGTGGGGCTAGGCATCGGAAGCACGTTTGACGGCTGCGCACGTCTGGCGAAAAAAACGCTGGTCAGATCTTTGGAAGAAGAGGAGAGCCCCTTTGAAGCGGAGATCTTAGGACAGATCAACGAACTAGGCATCGGACCGATGGGCCTTGGCGGCGACACAACTGCGTTGCGCGTCTTCGTCGAAGAGGCCCCCTGTCACACCGCCATGCTTCCAGTAGCGGTAGCAGTCCAGTGCTGGGCAGATCGAAAGGCTAGATTCAGCATCAAGTTATAGCGAGGAGTCGTAGCTTGGATCGATCAAACGCTATGTCAACCGTGCTGCACGCCCCGATATCACCAGCAGACGTGGCCCCATTTAAGGCAGGTGAGGTCGTCTTTATCAGCGGGGTTCTCTACACAGCTCGGGATAAAGCACACGATAGGATGCTTGCAGACCCGCACCGCCCGTTCAGTTTGCAGGACGCGTGCATTTACCACAGCGGGCCGCTCATTGTGAAAGAGGGGGACACGTATCGTGTCATTTCGGCAGGGCCAACGACCAGTGCGCGAATGAACACTCAGACGCCCGCCATTGTGAAGCAGGGCGTCACGGCGATAATCGGCAAGGGAGGCATGTCTCTGAACGTTGCCCGCTCGTTTGCTGGCCGTTGCTTCTACCTCGCGTTCACGGGAGGCTGCGGGATACTGGCGCAAGAAAAAATCGTGGAAGTCGTAGCTGTGTACTACGCGGATCTCGGCGTCACGGAAGCAGTGTGGAAACTCAAAGTGCTCAACTTCGGCCCACTTTTAGTAGCAATCGACTCTCGAGGCGACAGCATCTACGAAACCGTCCGTGTGCGCTCGCGCGAACGTCTCCTACACTTGATCGCTGGGAGAAAACGTACCCTATGAGCCTACCGGCCGCATCAATCTTTTTTCTGGGTGTCGATGATCCGCTCGTGCTTGTACGCTTGAACAAGCGATTCAAGCCGGCGAAGCTGCTCGTGTTGTTTTGCGTTGGCAATTTCTGTTTGACCCTTTTCGATCCTAAGCTCCAATGCATTCTTGTCGATCGTCATCAAATTGCCAGAAAGATCCAATGCGAGCTCCCGCATCGAAAAAATAGGAATATCAGCTTCAAATAACGTTTTTCGAGCTACGTGCGACATTTCGTTTTTAACGACAACGGCGCGTATTCGCTTATTAACCAACAATTCGGCAGCAGCGATGCCGCCACCGCTTGCGTCCTCGAACAAAACGATGCCTTTGCTCAACCCAAATTGGTCATCCGCAGCCTGAATCGCTTCTCGGTTAAAGGATTTGACGATTTTGACTGCCTTAACCGCTTTGTTGCGTTCAGTTAACCCGATTTGCTTCAGCTTACGCAAGCGTTTCTGCAAGCCCTCGTTGACCCTTTTGCTGCGCACAAGCTCAGCTGAAAGGCGGTTGATTTCCTTTTGCCTGAACGTAACTTCCCGGTCCCTTCTGACGTTTTTTGCGTTTTGAGACCGGATGACACTAATCTTGTCTTGCAGCTTCGCCGCCTTTTCTTGGCCTAACTGCAACGATTCCTTCAGATCAGCCACGTAGCTCAAAAGCCGACTAATTTGCTCGTCTTGTCGTTTGATGATTGCCTTGAGGTAGAAAATGTCGGGACCCAAGAGATCCTTCTCTGGGGCTGGAACTAGGCGCTGCACGTGATTCTGAGTCCGCGCTAGAGGCTTTTTGAGCAAATTGATCGCAGAATCAACCGTATGTCCGCGCAAAACGAGCATCTGAAGTTCGTCGAGTTCAACGTCGGCAGGAGCTCTCTTCTGCACGCTCTCAAGCTTATTTCTGAGGCTTCTGGCAGCGTCGATTGCCGCGGCGAGCGCATCTCGCTCGTGCTCGTTTGAATAGTCGAAAAGTTTCGTATCACGCTGTTTCTGTTCAACCGAAAGTGATGAAGCAGGTGTGTGCAGAATCGCGTTAAAAGCCCGCTTTATTCGTTCGACAGTTCCAGGAGCCGGATTCTTGTCCGTTGCGATGATGAGCGGGTGTCCCGATTCAATTAGCAGCCCGACGAGCTCAGAAAAACCCCAAGATCTTGAGCTTCCAGTTCTAAGGACTCGACCTTTCAAATCTAAAACGGCAAAAGCGGTGGTTGTTCCGGGATCTACACCGACGATAGTGTACGTCCTCTTTGGCGCAACCAAATTCCCGCCGTTTTTCTTAGTGGTCGAAATTGCGTCGCACCTCCAACGCGATTCCAAATAGGTCTCCGCTAACCTGCAAAACGCTCTGCGGGACCGTGATCGCGTTGTTTTACGTATGCTAAAACATCTTCTGTTCGTTTTGCTATTTGATATTTTCTAGCAAAATACGATAAGACGGTGCTCACGTCTCTATAGAGCAATTCATCAGCATTAGGATGCGCCACTGAGACCCATTGCGGCCAGTCGATCAGCGCGATGTTTCCGTCGGCACACACAACTACGTTATATTCGCTCAAGTCGGCGTGAACGATGCCAAGCTCGTACGTTAACTTAATCTGCGCAATGATCTTGTCAAGAATGGCGACAGGGTCTCCCAGCGTAGTGCTGCTTATCTCTCGACCGTTTACTAGTCCCATAACGATAACGTGTCGGTTGTGCGCAATCGGCGTCGGAACGACGACGTTCCCGTACAGGGTGGTAATGGCTTCATACTCTCTTTCAGCTGCTAGCCTCGAAGTAAGCATCCACGAGCATCGTTCGGTTTTACCGAAATAGCCCCTCGATCGTTTTACGTGCCGGAACGTCGTGCCTTCGCGATGAAATTTCACGATCACGATCCGCCCGCCTTCGCGCTCAGCGTCGTAAATATCGGACTCTTTCCCAACACCCACTTTCGATCCAAGGGACTCTATAGCCGTGCGCCGAACGAGCGTGTCAATGGCAAGGGCGTCATAACCGCCGAAAGTTAGCTTATAGCCGACGTAATGGGCCGTTTTCCGCTCAACGAGCTTGTATTTGGAAAGCCGCGTGATTCGGTAATCCACCTCGTCTCGCGGCAACCGAGCGTAGTTAGGCAGATCATCGACGGGGACCCAGTCAAAAAAACGCATGCCGGTTTCGACCGCTTGCAGCACTCGGAAGTCATAGCGCTCCAACTTCGTAAATTCGCGTGCGATATCTTGAAGCATCTTCACAGCCTCATAGTCAGTCCACGTTACTCCCCGCGCTGCAGAACAGTTTATTAGTGTTCATCCTGAGATATACACGAGATGAAGTGCGATAAATGTAGCGCGCCTGCCGTTGTATTTCAGAGATATTCAGGGCTACACCTTTGCAAGGCACATTTCTTCGCGGACGTCGAAAAGAAGATCAAGAAAGAGGTTAGAAAGGAACGAATCGAAGGTACGCTTGCCGTTGCGTTCAGCGGCGGCAAGGACTCTTCCGTGGTTTTAGCCGTATTAAGTGACCTTTTATCACGCCGCGGCGTTGAAATTGTGGCCATCACTATCGATGAAGGTATTGCCGGATACCGTGATAAGGCTCTTGAATCAGCGGCAATGCTCGTCGCGGAGCTCGGCGTTCGATGGCAGGTAGCGTCGTTTGAGGAGTACTTTGACGTCAGAGTCGATCGCTTGGACGAGCGACCGTGCACGGTCTGCGGGATCCTCCGACGCTCGCTTCTAAATCGCCTAGCAAAAACGGTCGGCGCCTCGACACTCGCCACGGGCCACAATCTCGATGACGAAGCGCAGACAATCCTGATGAACTATTTGCGCGGAGACATCGACCGGCTGCTGCGGCTTGACCATCCCGCTAAAGAAGGACTGGTTCGACGCGTCAAACCGCTCAAATATGTGCCAGAAAAAGAAGTCGCGCTATACGCTGTTCTCAAAGGAATCCCCGTCAGCCTTGACGAGTGCCGCTACTCTGCCGGGGTGTTTCGAGCCGAGGTGCGCAGCGTGTTGAACGGGCTAGAGCCTAAGCATGCAGGCACCAAGTACGCGCTCGTCAAGGGCCTTGAGAGGATCTTAGGACTAACGCAGCGCGAGCCGTTTCAGCTCGGGCACTGTGTGCAGTGCGGAGAACCCGCTGTCAAGGCGCTGTGCCAGAGCTGCGAAATCCTGAGGGGACTGCAGTCGAGACAGAATGAAGCGGCCAAATGAAGCCCGAGCCGAGGCGTATCACATGTGAGCGAGCACGTTAGAGGATGTTGTCGATCTCGCCGGATTCGAATTCGCGGGCGAAGTCTTTCACCCTCGGTCCTTTTCTGGCGATCACGTCTTGTTTTGCGCTTTGAAACTTGAATAGCTCGCCATACATCGGCCCTAACACCTGAGCAGATTGCACGCCAGTCACGATCGACATCACCCGCACTCGGCCCTCGTAACCTCTCTGAACGCGTGCGCCCCAAATTACATTAGCGCTTGGATCCAACTGGGAGGTCAGACCCTTTGCGATCTCTTCGGCCTCTTTCAGCGTCAAGTCTGGTCCGCCCGTGATATGAATCAACGCGCCTTTTGCCCCGCGGAAGTCAACTTCGAGGAGCGGATGGTTGAATGCCTCACGCACCACGTCGCGTGCCTTGTCTTGGCTTTGCGATTCACCGACTAGCATAGCAGCAACGCCGCCGCTATTCATGATGGTTCTGACGTCTGCGTAGTCGAGGTTTATCAGTGAAGGTTGTGTGATCGTTTCAGCGATGCCTTTTACGGTTTCTGCAATGATCTGATCCATCACGGAGAACGCATGGTCAATCGGCAAGTTCGGCACGTATTCAAGCAGACGATTATTGTCAAGAACTATGACCGTATCAGCATCTCTCCGCAAGTCTTCAAGTCCTTCTTCAGCCTTAATCAGCCGCGCGCGTTCCACGTTGAACGGTGTTGACACCATTGCAACGACGATCGCACCGTGAGCTTTCGCGATCTGCGCGACGATCGGAGCAGCGCCTGTGCCGGTTCCGCCCCCCATCCCCGCGGTAACAAACACAAGATCGGTGTCTTTAAGAAGCGTTTCCAGCGTCCTGCGACCTAACTCGGTCGCACACCGTCCGACCTCAGGATCACCACCTGCACCCAACCCTTTCGTAATCGATTTGCCGACTAACACCTTGATGTCGGCGTCGATCATGTCCAAATGCTGCTTGTCAGTGTTGAGCGCGATGGTCTCAGCGCCGTCGACTCCTATGTTGTAGAGTCGGTTGACCGTGTTGTTGCCCGCTCCTCCGCAGCCCACAATGAGTATCCGAGGAGCTCCAAATTCCTCTTCTTCCTCATCTTGAAGCATCTGGGGTCGCTGCTTTTCCATTTCGCATCGTCGCAAAGCCTCCTCGACAATACTTTGCATATATACCGCCACCTGTCTAAATCAAAACCGCACTTCGTTCCTTTCTGCTAAGGAGCTTCTCATAATGGGTGTCAACCAGGTCTCGAACAGCTGCACGGATTGCTTCGCTCTTCGAGGGGAATTCGCCCGCTACTACTAGTTTATCTATGAGTTCTAGCTGTTGTTTCGGCAATCTCAGGGTGATTCGCTCCATAGCAACCATTTGTCAAAGACTACAAAAAGCTGCCTAGTGTCAGACGCATGTCTGTTTCTTGTCTGACTATGAATCACCCTGCTACAATATTAAACTTTTGTTATCTCTTTTTTATAAAAAAACTTGTATTAAATCTACCAAATTTAACCGTGCACTATAAAGACGCTCTCAAACGCCCCAAAACCAGAATCAGAATCATTCTGGCAGTATAAAGTTGCTCACCGAGCACAGTAAAGAATAAGTAATAACGGTCGCAATACTGTCGTCACCCGCCTTAACTCAGTCTGGCAGAGTGGTCGGCTGTAGACCGACATGTCCCCCGTTCAAATCGGGGAGGC
>JACWML010000093.1 GCA_015661395.1 Methanomicrobia archaeon
TCCCAGATCTGAGGGTAGGTTGTCCACGTGTTACTGAGCCGTTCGCCGAGGGCATAACCCCTCTCGACTCGCATGGCTTAATCGGACCCCGATAGCAGTGGCCTCTGGCAGGATCAACCAGAATTGTATGCACACTACAAGGAATTGTGCGGATTCGCTTGATGCATATCCGCTTCGACCGATTCCATATCAAATGGTTTCAGCCGAATCAATCAACCCACGTCAGTTGCAAGGTTTCTGACAGATTACGCCAGCTCACTTACAACTCCACTGTATGTTTTTCGCGACCGGAGATCGATCCCTCACGGTTGGAAGTAAATTCCACATAAGGACCGTATGTTGGCCGCGATGGACCTCATCTCGAAAGATCAGGCCTCTGTCATATAGACTCCGTAGGTATATAAGGTTAACCGGCGCCAGATGCGGCACCCTGTCACGAACTTCAATGGGGTCTTAAAGCAATAAATAGTTGTTTTTAAGGGGTTGCGTGCGACGGCCGTTCTGGCATCCCTGTAGCCCCCGTCGTGCAGCGTGCTCGTGCGATTCGACGGGCGACCTTAAAAAAGGCCATGCCATGACATGATCATCGAACATGGGCCCGTACGATCGCACGCAATAATGTAGCACACCACGAAATACGGACGCTTCAAGGAGGCGACTGCTCACATCGCTCGTTTCTGTTGATCCATTGGCGAAAAAGCCGCACAGCAGTTCGATGGGCCAATAAACCCGGCGAAGATGATTGCTCTTTTTTTAGCGCTTGATAGCGAGTAACCCCTAAGCAAACCCACATAAGACCATATAGAATGACGGCGCAAGCTCTGTTTGAAGGGAGGTGAGTTATATCAAACCGAGCACGAGAAGCAGTTTTGGTGGCAATCCTAACCGATATGATAGCGGATCATCTAAAGATGCTCCAGTGGATGTTGGAAAGGAATACGACGTTAAAATTGAAGATATTTCAAAAAAGGGGGATGGCATCGCCCGAGTTAGCGGTTTCGTAATCTTCGTTCCCAACACAAAGATCAACGACGAAGTTAAAATTGAAATCAAAACTGTGAAAAATAATTTTGCCGTCGCTGAGGTAGTGGTGGCGGATTAACTTCGCTTGTTCTTTTTGCCGCTTAAAATTAAATATATGGACTGACCGCATTATGGTTTGAGCATTCCTTGCTGTTGACGATCGTGTTGTTCGTCCATCAATTTTTTCTTTGATACCAGAGGAAATCCAAAAAAGCGCGAGCAGCTTACCAACTGAAGTGGATATAGCCTTCCAACTCCGGATCGTAGCCAGAGCCATAGGTGATGCTCGGCTGCCTCAGGTCGTCGATAAATTCCGGGGTAAGGTCATACGTCGCGAGACACAAGGCGTGGATCCCTGATTGCTGGGCGACCTGCAGGCTATAATCGGCGCTTTCGTCTAAGGTGAGGGCCGACTTGAAAACGTCGAGCTCGGCTTGGAGATCGGGAAAGCCGGAGACGGTAATCATGTCGTACGCCCTCAGCGCAGCTAAGTTCTCGTAGGAATCCTCAAGCTTTGAGCGGGTGAGCTTGACGCGCTCCACCCAAACGCCTTGCATCTCGAGTGCGGATACCAGTGCCTTATTCCGATCAAAGGCCCTGACTAAGGCGTTATTGTAGTAACGCGACAGATCAGCAAGCCCCTTGATCTGTTGTTCCACGTGATACATTGAGTAGTGCCCGAAGCGGACAACCTTGTACTCCGTGCAGTCAAAGACCAAGACGGTATGCGTATCCAGTGGGTGCCCTAAGACCCACCCGATGAAGTATTCATGCCCTCGTCGCGGTTGCGGGTTGACAGTCTCGACCACACGCTCTTTCGATGTGCGAAATAACGAGTCGGGCAGCTGGTTTAACGCAAGGGTCGTTGCATCCACAGCGATCCTCTCCTACCTGTTCTCGCTTGAGACCGGCGCGTGTCCGAAGCGCAGAGCCAACAATTACTTCACCGGCCTGTTCCACGACCTGCCTGAAGCCCTCACCAAGGACATCATCAGCCCTGTCAAAAAGGCGGCTACGGGCTTGGACCGCTTCGTAAAGGACTTCGAAAAGGAAGAGATGGAACGCAGAATTTACGGGCCAGAGCTCATCCCCAAGGCGTGGCAGCCCGAGCTCCGCATGTTTACTGAAGAAGAGTTTGTCTCAAAGGTGACGATTGACGGCCAGGTGCACCACATAACCTCTGACGCGATAACCGCCTCGTACAACCAGGACCGCTACAATCCGGTCGACGGCGAGCTCGTGAAAGCTGCTGATGACCTCGCGGCGTTCATGGAAGCGTACCTGGCGCTGCAAAACGGGATTTCGAATTCACAATTGCAGACCGCCGTTCAAGAGAAGAAACGGTTCTATCGCGACAAAACGATTGCTGGCATAAATCTCGACGAGGTGTACAAGGAGTTTCACTAGATCTGGGGCGCCTGTATCACTTCGAGAGCTGCCCCGACGGGTGAGAACACAACAAGGAAGGCAAGCGCTCCGTCGTGAACCGTCTGGTAGATACGCGTCGACAGCCCTATAAGCCCTGAAAACGTGAAGGGAAGGCGTATCGTAGGGTAGTCGTATCTAGCTTGGCGCGGTGAAGCGAGATTTTGCCGCGGTGGACTTCCAACAGCTCGTGGTTTGGCATCGCAACATCATGATATGGGTAATGATCGGTGGCCAACATAGTAAGTGGATAGCAGGGCTGAATACTTACGTTATGATTCGCCTTCCGCGACTGCCTGCGCCTAAAGTCGGCTTCTGGGCACACTTATTCGGCGCAGGGAGAAAGAAGCATCAGGAAGCTTTATCGTCCCCCTTTTTAACCTAACAACTTAACAAATATGTTCTTCGAGGGGGATCACCATGGGACTATTTGATAGGTTCAAATCAAAAACTGCAACGTTCAAATCAAAAACTGCAACAACGCAGGAAGGGCAGACAGCGAGGCAAAGGAGTTATGAATGGTATGAGAAAGGACTTCCCCTTTACATGACAGGTCACAACGAGGGTGCGATTCCGTACTTCGATAAGTCGCTCGAGATCGATCCAAACTACGAAGATGCGTGGACGAGGAAAGCATATGCGCTGTTCAAATTAGACCGCTTCCAAGAGGCGCTCCCGTGCTTCGATAAGTCGCTCGAGCTCACGAAGAAATCCGATTATTATACGTGGGAGTTCAAAGGACACACGCTCGCAGGCCTAGGGCGCGACCAAGAGGCTATCTCGTGCTTCGATAAGTCGCTCGAACTCAACCCGAACAAGAATAAAACGTGGATGGGCAAAGGAAATGCGCTCGCACGCCTAGGCTGCGAC
>JACWML010000054.1 GCA_015661395.1 Methanomicrobia archaeon
CAAGGGGAGCACGATCAGCGCGCCGAACTGCTGGGCCGCGCGTACGTCACTGACTCGTGCAGAGATGATGACGTTGAACTCGGTGCTCAAGATGCTGATGAGTGGCACGGTTATCAAGAGGATTACCGCCACGATCCAATTCGGGAAATAGACGTAGCCGAGTTTGGTACTCGTCACTGCGTCCATAAGCACCATAAAAATTACTGCACCGGCATACGTTGCGATAACGGACGGCAGAAATGCGGCAATAACTTTTCCCAGCAGGATCTCACCATCAGTCGTAGGCGTTGCTAACAGGGGTTCGAGGGTTTTCTCAAGCTTCTCGCCGACGATGCTGTACGTACCGATACTTATCGGGAGGATGCCTGCTATGAGGACAAAGAGAAAGGAGAAGGCGTTGAACACGTCATTAAGCCCGCTTATGATAGCTGGCAATTGTGAGGGAGGAATGGGGGCGCTTCCAATGCCAAGCCAAATGAGACTCGGCAGTCCGATCGATATGAGCAGCGGCGTAACGACCAACGAGTAGATGACGTATCGTTTCGTCCTAAACGTGGAGAAGTCCTTCCGCGCGATCACCCACGACTTCCACAGCTTCATTGTCTATCCCTCACGAGTTTCAGGTAGACCTCCTCGAGCGTTGCGTGCTTCTCAGTAATAAACTGGATGTGGCCGCCCGCTGCGACAATGGCTTCCATGATGCCGGGATTCTCCTTTTCAGGATCGCTCACGTCGATCACCAATCTGTTTCCACTGCTCACGACGTAGCGCAACCCCAGCCGCAGCGACTCCATCAGTTGTTCCGGTGTCCCTTCGGCCACGAGTTTTGTATTCAGTATCCCAATTCTATCACAGATACGCTGTGCCTCATCGAGATTGTGCGTGTTGAGAAAGATCGTCCGCTTCTCGTGTTTAAGTTCGAGGATGAAGTCGCGCACCGTTTTTTGAAACTCAGGATCCAAGTTAGCAGTCGGCTCGTCCAAAAAGAGAACCTGAGGCTCGTGGATCAGGGCACGGACGATGGCAAGTTTTTGTTTCATGCCTTTGGAAAACGTTCTAACCGCTCGATCCCTTACATTCCAAAGCCCCAACATCTTGAGGAAATGCTCGATCCTATCCTCCCGCTGTGCCACCGTGCACTCGTAAAGCCGTCCATAGAAGTCGAGGTTCCTGTAAGCGCTCAGGTCTTCATAGAGACCAACGTTGTCAGGCACTAACCCGATGATCTTCCTGATCTTCAGGGCATCGGCATCGTTCCCAATCTCGTAATTGCCTATTCGTGCTTCTCCGCTGGTCTTTGATATCAGACACGCTAGCACCCGAACAGTAGTGGTTTTCCCCGCGCCGTTCGGTCCAAGAAAGCCAAAGACTTCTCCCTCGTCTACACGAAGGGTCAGGTCCTCAACCGCCGTCACGTCACTAAACGTTTTCGTGAGGTTATTCGTTTCAATCAAATGCCAACACCTTGCCAGCCCCCAGATTCACAGCAATCAACTCGTGAATTAATCTGATCTCTTAAAGCTTGTAGTCATCGACATTGATTGGAAGCACTATACGCATCCTTTGCCCGAAAACGTTTACAGCACGTACATGCGATACTGGGGCGATGTCCAACTTGCTGGTTGATGCGTCATCGTGCCGAACGTATTTAAGGAGCAGGTGCAGGTGCTGAGTGAGCAATCGCAGCCTATTCAGAAGTTAAGAAATAACTCGGTCAGCTCGGTTTTTACTTCGTAAGTTCCCTTTTTAGTGCTTGCTGTGCGTCGGGTAGGTTTATAAGCCGCGTGAAATTATGCGTTGTAAATCGGTTGCGCCATCTCACTCGACGCTAAGGCCCCGAATAGGTATTCCTTTATCGCAAAATTATTTCGTTTCAAGTAAGCGGGGTCGCCTTACGTGTCGTACGGCCGCACAACTCAGCGGCTGTAAGACCTAGGAACCGCTGGACTCCTATGGAGCTTTTTTCGCCTCTATTATTGCCTTCGCAGCAACCTCCATGGTTGCCTCTGCGGACATGATTGGCGTGAACTCCGGGTACGTGCCTAACTTCTTTGACAGAATGACCATGAGCTCTGTCATTTGTGCCTCATCCAACTCGGCCACCATGAAAGCAGCGCGCATGCCAGCCTGTGAATACACCGCGTCTGGCGCGAACCTTTCCATGATATGTCCGAAGATTGGCCCCGGTCCTCCTTCTTCGAAATCTATGCGATTGCCGACTTCGATAGGAACCTCAAAATATACCATGTAACGCACAATTGATCACCTGCAACATCGTTCGACGTTCACCAATAAGACCCTTGCCCCAGTTTGAGCGCTTGCTGGCTCCCATGGCTGCGAATCGTGTCGTAGCGTCAGTCAGTTCCACTCATGGGACGAGGCGAAAAAGCAAACCGCGAAAATAACGCCTAGCACGTCAACTTATTTTAGCGTTTAGGGCATGTGACGGGTCCCGTGATCGCACAGGTTGAGGTGGCCGCGCATGTGAACGATCAAAGGGAGCGTTCGCCCTTCCTTCCATCCTTTTTTTAATCGACGAGGTGACCCAGTGCTGAGAATCGCAGCCCTATAGGCTCAGACTCAGAAGCCTACGGGGGAACTACCGACATCCGTTGCTTGAGCACGTTTTTGATGCATATGTGCACTATTGGAAAGAGGTGGAATTCAAATCGCTCCGAGGGTCAAATTCACTGCCGTTTTGCCTTGAAGCTTGTAGAGCGCTTGTAGAGCGCTTGTAGAGCCTAGCAATTCAGATATATACTGTCAAAAAAATGAACAGAATAGGAACAGATTATCTAACTGCCTGCAGTGTTCGATTCGAACCAGTTCTTCATGTGTGCCATCTTGAAACCAAAACCGGCAGAAGAATAAACACTTCAGATAGAATTGTTTCAGATCGCTTGCTCAAGGCATAAACTCACGGATGCTCAATGTAAGTCGAAACGACCGGTATGTTAGATGTGAGTATTATCGTCGCCGAACTGTGCAAGCAAGTACCGCAACAACTCACTTTTCAACCGACAGACGTACAGCTATCTGACCTTGCTATCTCTGCTTCCAAAACTAACGAAGAACCCCCTCGGTTTGTCAGTATTGACGCTGATAACCAGCCCCTGATCAACCCTTTTCTCCCTCAGTTCCCATTTGACCGCGACGTCATCGCCATCGACAGCACAAGTATTGTTCTTGGGTACGTCCCAGAGGGTTTGGTCGGCGCCATCCGCGCATCGGTGATTGTCAGGCCGGAAGGCAAAAAACGTCACCGAAAGGATCAGTACGGGGCTTGCCTTGTTGTTCCCTCATAAATCGACGTAAATTTGATTCTCTTTCATTGAGATTTTGTAGGTCTGCATATCCTTTGCTCCGCCTATTATCAATCTCATCGCACCAGAAACGTTCTTGCTTACTTTTCCACTTGTAACATCAAATTGGGCACGATGTACTGGACAAATTACAATATTTCTCTCAAGTGTTCCACTTGGCAGGTAACCGTGCATATGCGAACAGATGGCACCCATAGCATAGAAGTTCCCATCAACGTTCGCTACGAGAATTTGTTTATCCTTAACAGTAAACCCTTTCATGGTACCCTTTGGTATGTCGGAGATTTCGCAAACCTTTTCCATGCACATTCACCTATTGTTGCGCGAGCTTAATCGCATATCAACGCTAGAATGTAACAAGACGACGTAAAAGGGATATACTTTATTCTTCCGCTAAACGGCACACTAGCGAGGTTTGTTTTTTCCTCTCCTCATCTCCTATCTCGTTATTCCTAACTGCAAGCCGCGAGCAAGTTTTTCCGCGTCGTGTGTGCACATCACCTGCTGCAACATTTGAATGATCTGGCGAACGATTCTCTACTTACTCGCTCGTAACTGGCGCACTGATCATCATCACGGGCATAGCCACTGCCATAGCAACCGCACAAGCCAGCGGAATACTCGGCTGTTAGAGCGATGCACGATCGGCTTGTTCTTGCTGCGGGTGTTTGTTGTGGCGGCACGCTTGTATCAGATCGTGGACTATCCATGCTGATTGGCGCACTGCTCCAGCTGTTCGAGCGGCGTTGCATGGAACCTAGGCCGCAAACAGAGTATAGAGGGCTGTTTCTTGCCGCCTATATCAGGGCGAAGGTTACATTTACAGACCTCTGGTCGAAATATCTTTAATTGAAATCTCTGATGGCATAATCTAAACTATTCTTGTTTTGTCAGTTTAGTTTTTTTCGCAAAGGACAATGGCTTTATTCAGCGCCTGTCCTCCCCTTAATGCACGTGAGTGCTCTCGTATCGTTTCGCAATTCAAATACCACGGGCCGATACAGAATCCCCACGAGCAGCTCGCCTAAATACGATGCTCAGCAGCACGCCTGAAACGATCAGCACTATCGAGTTTATGGTGATAATCGTTACTTCGAATGCTATAAGGTCATAGTGCAACGAAGAAAGAGCTGTAAAAAACAGAACCGCCGCGACAAAACCCGCGATGAAAATCCACCGCAGTGCGCGCTCAAGCTTTCCTCCAGCAAACACAGCAGCAACAAAGAGGAAAGCTCCACTCATCATCGAGTATCCGAGAGTTTCTAAAGCAATGAAAAACCCGTGAGGATTATACTGGGTGAACAATGAGAGACCTGCTGTCTCCCCGGTTAAGATGCTCGGTATGACGACAGTAAACTGTATGAAGTAGTCAATGAGGATGATGGTCGCATAGATCACGGCGAACGATAAGGCAATGTGACTGAATATTTTCCTGTCGCTAGGGGCGTAGGAATGGATACAGACCACCAGTACAATGAATATCAGCGCTAGCAAAATTCCCGGATACAGCCATAAATAATCATTAGGAATGAATGCGGCTACATGAGTATAGGGGTAAGGCACTATGTTTGCAGCGGGGGCGAAGGGCCCGGATCTCGGAGGGGTCAAGAAACCGGCCAGAAAAAATATCGCGGCAATTACTGCCGTCAGGATCGCTGACCAAAATCTGAGCCCGCTTACGACAGCGCTCACCTTCAACGGCGAGGCATCGGTCGACGAAGTCTGATTCATGCGTATCCCCCCTTTATGTAAAAACAGATGTGTAAGATGCGGCCAACGAAGCTTAAGAGTTGTTATCTGTCACTCTGTGTGCCTTCTCATGTAATGCCGTGAACAGGGCCCGCTACGTACTTGAAATGGTAAAAAGAAATAACGAGATTTGAGCTACGGAGAGACTAAAAGAAACAAGCTATGCTTCTCTTTGCAAGCGTTCACAATTCTCGTCAACCCTTACGTGCGTTTACCTCTGTTCACAGAGGAAGGGTTGCATTTCTGATATTTTACCGAACAAATCAAATACCGGATTCTGTTTGATGCCGACTACATCGTTAAAAGTGCTAACGAGGTAGTCCGTCTATTTCTTCAATGCAAAAGCAAACAAGCCGAAGAGATCATGTTCCCTGATGTAGGGTCCTCTTTTTGTCATACTTTGAACATTTTGCAGCTCGTCATACGGTATCGTAAGTCCTAGCTCGGGCACTTCTAAATGATCAGGATATGTGAGCATCAGCGAAGTAGGGGCTCTAGATACTCTCCACAGATTTCGAGTACAGAAATCGCTAGCTTCTCCGCGTCGTGTGTGCACATCACCTGCTGCAACACGTCAATGATCTGGCGAATGGGTGGCTCAGCAGCACTAAGGATATGCTCGCGTCTCTGTTCTTTTTCCCGCTGTTTTCGTTCTGCGAGTGTCATTGTTGACTTCACCGATCTGAGATTGTTAATCATGGAAGTCAGGCTACTAATCGCCAAGTAATCGCCAAGTAATCGCCAAGTCAGGCTACTAATCGCCAAGTATCACGATTGGCGTAGTACTAAGACGTAATGAACGTTCCTGCCTTTGCCCCTCGGTTCAAGCAGACCACGCCTTACCAAGTCACCTAGGTCAGTGCGCGCTGCCTCATCGGAGAGGCCAGCCAGTTCACGGTATTTCTTGTTGGTGATGTGGCCGTGTTTCTTTGTCTGTAGCATTCCCGCAATCTGCCGCTCACTCAACCCAAGCTCGTTCAGGTAATCTTCCGGGTAGATGTCTTTATAGAGATCCACAGAGTCCTCCATCTCTTCCTTGAACTCCGGCGCAGGCAGGCCCGCCTTTTTCATCTCTTCTACCATTCTGAGCGTTGGGGTGCAGGGGTTTGGCGAAAAAAGTGGTAATGCTCGCCACGAAATTGCAAAGCGGGTAGCGCGCGTCTAGAGGCTTTACCCAAACCAGCGAAGGAGTGGAAGAAAAACCCACTCCCACGCGGGAGCGACGTACCTGCGCCTGGGCCACCGGGCTTCCACAGCTTTCACCACTTGTCGTGCGATGCTCCAAGTGCCTGGTAACTCGAGCTTCAGGACCCACTCCTTGCGCCGCATATATGCCATGTGATCTTTGTACAGGCTCTGTGCGCCCATCCACTCGTATTTCTGCGACATGAGGCGCTCATTGAAGCCCGTTTTGTACACCCCTGGGTTGACGATGATGACTTTGATGCCAAAGGGTTTCAATTCCGTTCGTAACGAGGACGCAACGCTTTCGAGTGCGAATTTGGTCATCCCATAGGGCGCGTAAAAGGGCGTGGGAACAAGCCCCGCCATTGAGCCCATAAATATGACTCTCCCCTCGCCCTTTGCGATGAGCTTCGGCACGACTCTTTGCGTTAACCGTAACGCTGAAAACACGTTGGTCTCACATACGGCCTTAACTCTTTCAAGATCTATTTCCGCTAAAGGCCCGGAATCGCCGATCGCTGCATTGTTGATTAGGACGTCAATATCCCAGTTATCCACTTTGTCGATGTCGCTCGATTTCATTATATCAAGTATGTCTATTACGAAGTTCTCGCCACACGACTGCAAGGCCGATCGCACGTCATTGACTGAGCTCTCACTGTGAACGGTTGCATACACCGTGTGTCCTCTTTTCAGGAGCCGGCAGGCCACATCGAGCCCTATGCCGCCCCTGCAACCTGTTATGAGAATGCTTGCCATGCGACACGGATCGCCTCTGGTACTATTTTCGCGGCGTGTATAAAAGCTACGTCACATCCAGTAAGCGAAATACAAGTCGTATCAGTGCCCTTTGATAATCAATTGTCGAAACGCACGGCTGTGGCTTGCTACCCCTTGCCTAAACGTGTCTGTTTGAGCGTTCTCATAATAGGTATTAGCGGCTGCATGCTCCTCTCATTCGTTTCAAGGTTATCCTCCACGACGTCGCCAGTTTATGAAGACTGTTCTACGAAATGAGGTCTAGAACAAGCTCTTTTTGACGAATAGTAGGTTGAAGTGTTAAATATTTTTCAGAAGGTTTTTATATGTTGTTCAAAGCATGCGACGCAGCAGGTGTGGCTAATGTGCCCAGGCGAACCAAAAGCGCAGACCAATAAAGCGGTCTCCCGCTTAAGGATCTGTTTTGTCTCTCCGTATCCGCCGAGATTTGATGGCATAGCGACCTATTCTCACGAACTCGTTGAAGGCATCAAGAAGCGTGGGCACACGGTGTACGTCATCTGCAATCCAGATTTCGATGCAGGCGGGCACGCAGGACAGAAAAACGTTTTTGCTGCGATGGATCCGCAGAAAGTGGGTTGGTATCAGGACGTTTTTGACGCCATCGAGAAGCTGAACCCTGATGTCGTGCACATTCAACACGAATACGGTCTTTACGATATCGACGGCAAACTTAGCACTGATCTGCTTGACCTTCTCGTGCGGTTGAACCTGCAAAGAATCCCCACCGTCGTTACGTATCATTCAGTGTACAGCACCCTCGGCTACAAGGAGTGTTTATTCATGAACCTGAGTTTGCAGCTCGTTGATGCCGGTATCGTGCACGAGGAACTCCAAAAGATCTTTCTGCCGGTGAACCTGGACTGGGTGCCCCAGAACGTCACCGTGATACCACACGGGGCTGAAGTGCTAAAGGCAGGGGGCGTGCCTGGTGTCGTCGAGTCGAAAAAAGCGTATGGTCTTCAGGGTAAAGACGTCGCCATGTGTTTGGGCTGGTGGGAGCAATACAAGCGCTTTGAAGACGTTGTCGAGATATGGCCACAAGTAGTCAGCGAAGTGCCTGACGCCGTTCTGGTTATCGCCGGAGATGCGCGGCCAGGGTCCCGGGACGGGGTGCGCTACAAACCTACGTTGTTGAAGGCAGTTGCTGACAGCCCTGCAAAGGACAACATCGTCGTCATCCAAGGTTCTTTCCAGCCAAAGGAGTATCTAACGATTGAAAATGCGGCAGACATCGTTGTGTTGCCGTATGAGCAAAGCAGTCAGTCAGGGGTGTTGGCTCACGCATTTTCGCTGGGCAAGCCTGCCGTCGTCACGGACGTTGGAGGTCTGCGGGACGAAGTAGAGGCGAGCGGCGGAGGGGTCGTCGTTCCGCGGGGAGACTTGGAACAGCTTAAGGATTATGTGGTGCTGCTGCTCTCTAACAGGCAGATTAGGGAACGATATTCGCAACGGGCGTTGGCGTACGTCGAAAAGCGCATTGGTTGGAAGTACGTGGCAGGGATACACCAATCGCTTTATCTCTCGATAATCAAGAAAAAGTCACGTGCGATTCGAGCTTAGCGCGAACGCAGCGCGCTCGAGCATAAGGGTTCTAAGGCAGCCGTGGAGGTTTGCGTCAGAGCGTTCAAGGTCTCATTGAATGCGTCGTCTTCTCGTTTCGGCATTTTTAATCACGTCACGGCGATCCCCAAAATGATTATCACGATTCCAGCCAGCGTTCTGACGTATCTCTCGCCGTCGAACCAGACGTTGTGGTACTGTCCGTGTTTGACCAATACGCTT
>JACWML010000055.1 GCA_015661395.1 Methanomicrobia archaeon
CTACGTGCAAAGAATGTAAGTTCTATGAGCCAATCGACGACAGCAAAGGCAGTTGCTTTGGCCACGAGGTGCCAGGCGACCGAGAGACAACTCAGTGTCCTACGCGCACTTTCATACCTAAATAGTCCAGGTCGTTGTTCCCGCGCTTTCTAGATCTAGAAGCTACGTAGTGTCCAGAGCGCAACAGCCGGAGGGGTCGACGCGCATCAAAACAGAAGGATTGAGGTCCGACGTTGAGGTGTGCAAAGAAGCACAATTGCAATGATAGCGGACGTCGCCTTGGTGGAGACGCGGCGAAAGGCGGTCAGTGTGCGAGTTCTCAAGTACAATATTTCCTTTGCGCTTACCGATTGCGTAACCGCAGAATCTGATTCTCAGCGGACACGCTCGGCAACTCAGCTGCCACTACAAAATAAAAAAAGATGGCTCTCGTGAGTCAGCGGCAGGAATTTCCAGTTGTTAGCTGCTTTTTTGTGAGAGCTGCCTTTTCCATACGCCTAGGGCTTAAAGCGCCTGGCTATGGGCATGTGCATCTGCATTCTTCCGTGCATTCCCTTCTTTTCCATGTGCATCTTTTTCATCACGAAAAACAGCCCGAACATAACGGCCGGCACGACGGTGAACATGACGAACATGGCGGCCACGAACAGCATTACCATCAGTTGCGCGAACAGCAGCATCACCGTCGCGAAACGCAACGCCATCTTGAAAGGCATCATCATCGTGCGGACCGGCGCCGTCATGGGCCACATCATCATTCGTAGTGGCAAACTCATCAATTTAAAAAGACCCATTCTTTTGCCTCACTTTGATTCGATTACATTTCGACGCCTCAAACTTCTGGTTCCGCCCACTGCCAACCCCGGACACGCAAACACTGCACCGTGCACGTGCCGGGAGACAATCATAGGCTCTACAGCGGACTTCAGCTCGTTAGAGCGTTTGATTTGCCGATTAATTTGATAGGCTTTCGTGTCTTTATAATCCTTTCCCTGCCTAACAGAGCATAACAGCGTCGTGCACTGTCTTGTTGCCGCCAGCAGGATGACTGTTGATAGGGACGCGAAACTCGACGCGCCTCTATTTGCTTAGCAGCAGGTATACCGCCACTACCAACAGCGCTACACCAAAAACCTTTTGTAAAACAACATTCGGGATATTTGTTGCGACTTTCGCCCCGAGAAAAGCTCCGAAAAAGAATCCAATGCCAAGAATCGCCGCAATCTTCAAGTCCGCGTAGCCGCTTTGGTAGTACGTTAAGGCAGCGAGCAACCCAAAAGGTGCGGTCAGCAAAATGAGCGTGGTGCCTTGCGCCTGTTGCTGGGTGAGCCCGACGAGCAGCACGAGCATCGGGACCAAGATGATGCCACCACCGATTCCTAACAAGCCGCTGAAAACTCCGGCAGTCGCCCCAAGGAGCACGTACAGAATTATGCTGTCCACGCTATGGTCACCTCCCGTTTCCGCTCAACGCCTCTTGATTCGTCTCGGAGGCTTTAACCGTGTTGGATCGAGCAGGTGCCCCCAACGATCCGTGTCTAAAAAAGCGTGTTCGTCTTGAACTGGACGATAACGCGTTACGACCCGCGATGGGCGTCGTGCGGATTTGCCGTCAGTGTCTCTCTTCGCGCTCTTAGATCTGAATGCCGCTCGGCTAGTTCTTCCTCCTTCTTCTCTAAAGCTGCTATCAGGCCGGCAATGACGCTGTCCAAGAACACCATCGCGTTGATCTCAAAGAGGGTTCCAAGTGGCGTGAGTGAGATCGATACGCCAGTGACCTGACGCTCTAAGAAGCTCGTTTCATCGGCTTCTGTTCGGCCGCGGATGGTCATAGTGTTGGTCGCAATTCTGCCGAGGGATGAGTCCGTATTCGAGGTGACAACGGCAATTCTTGCTCCGTGATGCTTGGCGATCTTTGCTGTCTCGTTAACCGGACCTGTTTCGCCCGTCCCAGAAACGGCGATCACGAGATCGTTTGTTTTGACGGCAGGGGTGACAACCTCGCCAAAGACGTAAACGTCGAAGCCTAGATGCATCAAGCGCATAGCAAAGGAGCGGGCGACCAACCCCGACCGGCCCTCACCAAGAAGGAATATGCGATGGCGACTTTTATCCGTCGCAATGATCTCAGCGACAAACGCGTTCACCTCTGAACGATCGAGCGAGCCTGCCTCTTGTCGCACTCGTCCGGAAATAGATTCCATTGTGCGCTTGATGCGTTTGTAAGGTTCGCCAGTTACAGGGTCTGCCGTCACTAGACCTCCCGGTTCGTACTACTCCTTTCAACGCCGCCAGAGCCAAGTACCTTTCGGTGTAAGGCGGCAAAAGTCCTCACTTCGCGCCGGGTCGCGCCTGGGTCGCGCCACGTATCGCGAGGAGGCTCATTCGGCGCCTTTTTGCAAAAAAAACGTCCTCGCTATTTGACTCAACGCAGATCCAATAACGCGCGTACCTGCTCATAACCGATAGCATATTATACAGGCGCACGAATCGGGGGTGCAGCAGTGTTAGTCTCTCCAATAAGACGCTGAGGAGGACTCGACCGACCATGGCAAAAAAGAAAAAGCTCACCTACACTTCGCTTCTCGATAACAAAGATATTCATAGCGGATATGAACAGGCGCTGGAAACGGTCCGAGGAGAGTTTGGGCAGCATTATCCCTTGTTCATCGGCGGTCGGCGCGTCGCAGCTATCGAGGATTTTGAAACCCGATCCCCCATCGATACCGATCTCGTCATCGGCACGTTTCAAAAAGGTGGGGAGACCGAGACCCGGTCCGCGGTCGCCGAGGCGACGGAGTCGTTTCCCGCGTGGCGTCAAACTGACTGGAAAGAACGCGTGCGGATCATTCGCGCCGTGGCGGACGTCATAGAGAAGCAAAGCTTCCTCCTTGCCGCTCTCATGACCTATGAGGCGGGAAAAAATAGATTTGAAGCTCTCGCTGAGGTGTGTGAAGCGGTCGAAATGCTTCGCTACAACTGCACTACCTACGAGGAGCGAAAGGGTTTCACCATTCCCATGTCTGAGGTCACCGGCGAGCGAAGCATCAGCACTATGCAGCCGTATGGCGTGTGGGCGGTCATCTCTCCGTTCAACTTCCCGCTCGTGCTCGCCGCAGGCATGGTTTCAGCTGCGCTTCTCACCGGAAACACCGTGGTGTTCAAGCCGACAAGCAAAGCGCCACTGACCGGTCTAAAGCTGTATGCGGCGTCTGTGAAAGCAGGAGTTCCCGGAGGCGTGCTGAATGTGATTACCGGCCCAGGAGCGCCATTTGGAGCGGTCGTGGTGGCCCATCCCAATGTCGCCGGCATCGCTTTTACGGGGTCACGCGACGCAGGGATGTGGCTGCAGCGCAACTTCTCGGTACGCCAGCCCTATCCGAAGCCGTTTGTCGCAGAGATGGGGAGCAAGAATCCTGCGATCGTCACCGCTTCGGCAGACCTCGACAAGGCGGTCGAAGGCGTCCTCAAAGGAGCCTTCGGCTACAGCGGCCAGAAGTGCAGCGCCACGTCGCGCGTTTACGTTGAGTCAGCAGTGGCTCCTGAGTTCATCGAACGGCTCCGCGCAGCGACAGAAAAGATCGTTGTGGGCGACCCCCGCAAGAGCGACGTTTTTGTAGGCCCCCTCATCGATAGCGCCGCACTTGCGAAGTTCACAGACGCGGTCAAAGACGGTCTTCAGGACGGAGGAACCGTTGTGGCCGGCGGGACCGTGCTGCGCGATGGTGTGTGGAACAGGGGATGTTACGTGCGCCCCACCATCATGACTGGACTGCCGCGAGGACATCGCCTGTTCGAAGAAGAGCTCTTCGTGCCGTTTCTGCTTGTCGACGCCATCACGTCACTCGAGGAGGGCTTACGGGAGGCAAACGCGACCGAATACGGTCTCACCGCGGGCATTTTTTCTGAAGATGATGATGAGGTGGAGCGCTTCTTCGCTTCTATGCAGTTCGGCGTGTGCTATGCGAATCGGCGCGGCGGTGCAACGACTGGGGCGTGGCAAGGCGAGCGGAGTTGCTGGAAAAGGAGCTGGAGGGCTGTACTACCTACTCTCTTTTGTCCGTGAGCAGACGCGAACGAGAGCGTAAACGGTGCGAGCCTCGCCGCGCTATGCCGTGCCTCAATGTGTATCGTAAGGCTGCTACTACAGTGAAGAGGCAGACCAAAACTACACCAATGCCCGCCACTATACGACGGGCGTTTGGCGCCGTGCGCGGTAGCGTCGCGGGTGTCGCTGTCGTCGAGCGCTCTTCAACGCCTACGAAAACTGCTGACTAAAGAAGCTCCAAGAGGTAGCCGCGCGTGCCGCGAGGGCAGTTCGTCGTGCTCGCACTTGGCGGTGAGCAGCTTGACTCCGACCCACAGCAATCAGTTCGGATTTGATCCGTCAAGCAGTCAACGCGAACGGTTTCGGGATCAAAAAAGCTTAATATACAATCCCATGGCCGTCGCGAACTCGGCGACGTGTCGTTCTTCAAGCTCAGGTATCGCCTGAGTCTGATCGATCACTACAAACGACCGTCCTCTATCCACCCCTCTTCGAGAATCTGCTCGCGATACGCTATCTGAGGGAATGGACTTTGCGGTATGCTCATCTCTGATCGTTCGACTTCTTTTTGTGTGCGAAATACGTGCGTTACGTCCTTTGATTCGATGATGCCTCGATCGAAGTTGCTGACTTTGACAAACTCCCTTTCAAGAACCGTCTGAGGATTGTACGGTTTGTCTACTTCGGTTATCTCGACGTACTGTTCCCAAAGACCGACGATGAGTGACGCAAGCTGCGCGTCTGGTTCGATAACGTTCAAGCCCATGCCATCCTTCGCCTCTTTCCTGCTGATGATATACTGGTGTGAAAATCGCTTGCTTGTCAGCACGCTTACGGCGCGGTCGATCAGCTCGTCATCGTCCATGTGCTGCTTGAGGAGGTGCGCCGCCAGAAAAGCGATCTGTTCTCGAGACCTATACATTGCGCCGAGGACGAGCGGGTTGACGTTCGATGAAAGCGCATCGAGGACTTTTTGCATCGACTCCTCGCCTCCGAGTCCGAGCTCGTTTTTCGCAAAGCTAAGAAAACCATCGACGTCCTCCACGTTGACGGGCACGTCTTGGACGAGTTGATTAGGGAGCGTGATCTTTGGGCTCAACGGGTGCTGCACGGAAGGATCGATGGGGCTCAGCTGACCCATCTCGCTCATGACGAGTTCATCTGCTCCCAATGCGATGAGCGTTGCTGTGCTGTGTGCTTTGAACGGGATGATCACGTTGAATCTACCGCAGAACTCCCGAAAGAGGTTGACAAGCGCATACCCGGCCATCGGCAATCCACTCGTGCCGTACAGAAACAGGTCAATTTGGTTTTGGTACCCCACTTTGGCCAGATGGCTATGGAGTATGGGAAAGACATCTGTGGCGATGTTGATCTCAAGCCCTTGCCGGTCCGCCGCAACATACGAGATAACGGTAGAGCCCCGAGCTGCTTCGATTGCGCTAATGAGTTTCACGCGTTCTTCTCTCGTCATGACATCACGCTCGGTTAGACTCAGGTGAGGAGCGGTTGTATATAAATGCCACCCTGCGTCGCAAGGTGCTAGTGAGAGGGATTCGTTACGTTGTTTGAACGTTGCTGTTTGCTAAACGATCGCACGCTAGCGACTTCAGCGCCACAAAAAAACACTGTCGGCCTCAACTTTAATACGAGAGTCGCCATTCTGAATATTGATCTTGGTATAGGCATTCGCAGAACGCTGCTAAGCAGATTTGATGAATAACGACAGAGTGAAAGTGACTATGAACGCAACCGGATACGTGGCCGAGTGGACCTATCGCACCAACAACGGGTGCAGAGCTGACCGATTCGGACCGTGCATGCTGCAAGCGGAACTCGTGCGGTCGTATTTCGACTCTCACGGTCAGCAACGCAAAGACAGAGTCCAGCTCGGGGTCGTCAGTCTCGAATGCATTACGGAAGTGTCGCACCGCCACGCTTTTTGGGTTATCACCGAAGCCGCACTCGAGTCGCTTGAAATGGACACCCAAACCCGCGAACGCATCAGTGCGGAGTTATCGAAGGTCGTGCCATTGCCAAGCGAGGGGGAGATTACCGATTATAGAAACACGCTCGACGCACTCTCACGGGCGTTGCGAAAGAGACGGGGTTCGTCCACTGACAACTAAGCCAGCATAATGAACGAGCCATACGGCGTTGAAGCAGCGGCGACGTCCTTCGCAGGAGCAGCGAGGCGAGCACACGTGCTACTCACGACTAATCATCGTCCCGATCGCACTAAATTCAAAAAAAATTCCTGCTGGCGGCGTCTCATAGAAACCTTTACGCGTCCTCACGCCTAAACGTCCGAGTACAGGGAGGACCACTATCATGAGAATGGAAAGGACAATAACCTATTTTGACACTCCTGGAGAAGACAACACGGCCGATGTACTTGACTGCGCAAAAAAGCGCGCCGGCGAACTCGGGATTTCGCACATCCTGATCCCTTCGGTGCGGGGAGTTTCTGCAGAAAAAGCGCTCGATTTCTTCGCGGCCGACAACCTCACGCTCTTTTTCGTCGGCACCGATCCCACGCGTTTTTCGCCCGAAACCAAAAAGCGCATTGAGAATGCGGGCTTTAAGCACGTGTTTTACAAAGAAGTTGACTACCAGTACTCAGATGAGGTAAAGAACGCCTTTCGCAGGTTTGGGCAAGGCACCAAAGTGGCCGTCGAACTCACGCTGATCGCGGCGCAGGTAGAAATCGTCGAACCAGGTACCGAGGTCGTAGCGCTTGGTGGGAGTTCGAAAGGGCTCGACACAGCGCTCGTGATTAAGGCGGCGACAAGCGACGAATTCTATGAGCTTGAAATCCGCGAAATCCTCTGCAAGCCGCACGTCTGCTAGGCTGCGACAGCGAACAAGCCGCAAATCTCGTGTAAGCTATATGCAAGGCGCGGCGATGCGACCGATTATAGTGACCGCAACTAAGGCGGTACGCGGCCAAGCGTCGATTAGGCCCTTGGATTATAGAGCGGGGCAGTAGAGGTCGCTGAAGAGGCGACCCGCCGATGAGGTGCCAGGCCTACACTTCCCAAAAGGCCACAATTTTTCCGACGTTGATAAAATCTCGGCGCTGATCGTGCTCGAGCACAACAACTCCATCGGCGCTTCCCACTACCTTACCGGTTATAGTTTCGTTCGGCCTGCCGCCGAAGTACACTTCTATCGTTTTGTCGATGAAATGCTCAGAAATCGTCTTGTCCAGCATAAAACCACTCCCTAATTCCTTATAGTTTAGTCTCACGCATATATTATTGTAGCGTTGTAGCAAACGGAAAACGCATTATGATTCGTTATTTCACGAAGCTTCCTTTATTCGCAGCTTGTTAGTCCTGCGTGGGCGCACCTCACTAGTTTGTCACCGAATGCCGCTGTTGAAATGCACGTTTGTCCCGCGCTAGTCCTCGATCGTGATGCGCGTGCCTGCATTATTAAAGAAGAAACGGTCCCCAAACGCTTTGGAGAGTTTCACGACAGCAGGCAAACCGGTGCAGTGAGAGACGCCGATGCGCGCAACGTCCAGAGCTTTAAGCCCTTTGATCGTCGCTTCAAGCTGCTCTTCCGACGCCTTCATCAAGTGCGTCCCCCCGATGACTGTGTGAATGCGATCCTCGTTCGCCACGCTCTGCGCCTGGAGCAACGTATTGACAATACCGCGATGCGCGCAGCCCAATACGACCACAAGACCGAGATCTGTCGTGATGATGAGCGCAAGATCATCTGCCATCGGATCAGGCCGGATGCCTCCTTCGTCACGAACGTACAACTCTGGATCGACGGTCTCATAAGCCGTGTCCAGCGGGATTTCGCCTGTTGTAAGGATCCGATTGCTTATTCGCGCCGGCTCGCTCGTGCATACAAACGCGGCTCCAAGGCTCTCTAACGCTTCTCGCACGTGCGGCATCCCCGCGTAGATGTTCTTATGGACGGGTCCTGAGTACTTTGGTATCCAGATGTCTGGATGCGCCACAACGTTGACCGCACGCGCCTCTTCGCGAAGGGCGGGATCTTTTCGTATCGCGCTGAGCACCGACCACAAACCGCCCGTGTGATCTCGGTGCCCGTGGCTGAGCACGATGGTGTGAAGCGCAGATAGGTCTACGTCCAAGACCGCTGCATTGAAGGTCGCCGCGGTGTCTTGGCCCGTGTCGAGCAATACAGCGACGTCGTCAGTCTCGACAAGAATGCTTAACCCCCATTCGGCGCGCAGGCCGACTTGCGCGGCGGTATTCTCACAAAGCGTTGTGAGTGTAATTGTCATGCCCGGGCCCCCTCCACAGCAGTGCCGTCAATGTTTACGAACATTCGTTCTCACCATTCCATCGAAATGCTGCCGTGCTTAAAAACTCTCCCCTCTTTTCGTTTTAATCCTTTTTTGGAGTCCCAACAACCGCTTCGATCATTCATCTCGCCTGCCGCGCGACAGCTTGTTTGGTGCTCGTAACGGCTCTCACTGGCCCCGTCAACAAAACGACAGTCAAACCTGCGCACGACGAGAGAGCGAGCATCGACGTGGCGAAACCTTCCCATGGCTAATCGTGCGGCAGAATACTGGCCTTATGGATTGATCGGTATCTCGATCATTGCGGCCATCCCCAATATCGCCCTATACGCCGCAGGGGTCGTCGAGTCGTTTCTCCTCTGGTTCCTTGTCATCGTGGTAGGCTTCGGTTCGCTCTACGCTTTTATGGGACACGCGCTTGTCGCTGACGACGTTGCACGAAGTGTTGGGTGGCCCACCGGAAGCCAGTTTCAATTCGAAGTAGCTCTGCACAACCTCGCCGTAGGAGTCTTAGGCGTGCTCTGCTTTTGGGTGCGCGGTGACTTCTGGAGCGCGACGGTAATCGCGTTTGCGGTGTTTGGGATCGGGGCGGCTTACGACCACATACGCGACATCCGGCTCCGTCACAACTACGCGCCCGGAAATGCGGACCGATTCTGTATATCAACGATACCCTCTTACCGTTGCTGCTCATCGTTGTTATGATTGCGTACCGCGTCTAGTCAAAATAAGCCACAGCTCGCGCTTTTCTGCAATGGAATTACTGGAGGTATCTAATAGTCAATAACGCGGCAAATAGAAACTGCTTTATTCTATGCAAGTCGTTTTCACCCTGTAAAGAGCTTACCGGAGGTGAAACACGTGGTGAGTCGAGTGGAGTACTTAAAAGTGATGGCTGGTCTGATCACGACTGCTTTCGCATTCATCGCAGGCCTTGCATGGAATCAAGCAATACAGTCTATTTTTATCTATTATTTGGGAACGCCCAACAGCATTGCAGGAAACCTCGCATACGCAATTATCATAACCATTGTCGCAGTGATCGCCACAGTGTATATCGCTGGTGCCGCCGGGAAAGCGGCAGCTGAAGAGAGCAAACCATAGACAAAAAGGGGCGCGCTTACCGCGCCTTTACTTTCTTTTTTTGCCAGTCCGCAGCAATCGCACGCTTGTCTTTTCTTTGTCCGCCACCACCGAGCGCCTAAAGACTCCCGAAATCATAAAAACAAGGGGTTCATACTGGTAGGCGTCAGGCCGCGCGCACGCCGCAGGAGACGATTCATGGCTCAGAAGAAGTATGACATCATGATCCACCTCTGGTGGGAAAAGCAGATACGCAAGATAACGATCGTATCGGAAGATACGCGCATAGAGATGTGGTTTCGCAATTTCGGACACATCACCTTAGAAGAGAGACGAACGCGTGACGTCTTCAGCGGAATTATTGAGGGGCTCACAGGGGTCACGGAAGGCGACCTACCTGAGATTTTTGCAAACGTCATCAAAAGTGGGAAGACCAAGACACGCGAGCGCGTACGAACGCGAGAAGAGCTGCTTGCGTTGGTAAAGCAAGCGGTTCACTAAGTGCCCTAGCCAAGGGTACATAAGTCTTCGACAGCGCTCAAGCCGCTTCAGCAAGGCGTCGATCTTGCAACCGAAAGGCATCGTGTCAGTTTTTAACAATGCGGTATGTGGTGCGCTTTGCCTCGTGCACGCGCTGTATTTGTTCTCGCGCTTGGAGGTCGAGTTTCACCGTTTCGGCGTACCAGGCAATTGAACCTTGGAATGTACCACTGACTTTTTGCTCAACGCACGCATTCAGTTGAGCGTGTGTTAATTCACCACTGTTCAAACAGGCGAGCACGGCCTCGCGTATCATTTCATATTTTGTTTTATCGATGCGCCGCCCCTGCTTTCCTTCCGGGTGCAGTGTTTCTATTTTTTCGCCCACAGCATCACCTATGGTTGCCCAAGTATAAATCGCGCGCTTGCACGCCTAGCACCTCAGCCACCACAATGGAGCTGATCTGGTTGCTTTGGCACGTCAGCCTTGCGAATCGCGTTAGATATCGTTAAAACGTTTGAGATTCATGCAAGTAGATACGACCACGAGCCAACAGGGGGTTCACTAATTACGACACGTGTTATTACGCTAACGTCTCGGCAATTCAAATTACTCCAGCGATCAACCTTTTCAAAGTGGCAGGCACGCGACGAAGGACGTGCGACGACGATAAGGGAACTGCTTGCAAAGTATTCAGCGTTCATTATCCGGAGCGACGGGACCCTACTCGGCGTTGCCACTGACTCTATAGGTCGGTCGCAGCGGAGCGTACTTGATGCGCACTTTGTCGACGAGAAGGGGTTTAAGGCGCTGCAGTTCCAGTTTGCAAGCGTTGACGAGAAGGACGTTGGGGCGCGCTGACACATCCTTTCTAGAGATCGCACTCGCCAAGTGTCGGAACTCAAAGGCACATTGCGGTCCGCTCGACTATGCAAGGCGTCGCGGCGCCCAGTCACCTGTGCCTACCATGACACGGTCGTGAACTTACCCAATCCAGCATCCTGCGCCAGCCGCCTGCGTTTCTTCCACGCGTAGTCCCAGTTGTTTAGCGCGCGCGAGTATCGACTTCGTCCAGAGTCCGAAACTCAGATCGAGTATCACGCTGTATCCTCCTTCGTAACCGTGCAACGATCCGTCTTCGTACCACGCGATATAGTCAAATACGTCCAGTGCAGGGCTCACTCGTTCGCGGACCCAGCTATCGTAGTCCTTTCCTGTTTCATCTTTCCACTCGAGAAACGTCGTGCCGTACAAGTGCCAGCCTGCCACGTCAGCGTGTGTGAGCTCCATGAAGGACTTTGCGCCGATGATCCGAATGTAACGCATGACCCCTCCCGACTTGGTGCGCGGATCGCGTGACTCGCGAAATCGTCAGATTGGCACGCTTATCCGCTTACCGCGCCATAAACTTTCGTTACGTACAGTACGCCATGCAGCATTAATATTGTTCACGGAGCGTGCAAATTCATAAAAAACCTGCTCTACCTGTATCCAGCGTATAGACAAGCAGAGTGTTTGAGCAACCACATTTGACTCAAGCAACGCCATTCCGAGACACAGTTGCAGCTGTCCAAACGACATAAACTTTAAACAGAAGCCCGCTAGTTAATCAGTATGTTTTCTCACAGAAGCCTCATCACGCTCTTAGCAGCTGCGCGCGGTGATGGAACGGGGCCAGTAAGTCCGGGCGTCGTCGGCGGCTTTACCGGCGGAGCACTTGGCGTCCTGATAAGCCTTCTTGCGGGCTTGTGGTCAGGCGTAATTGTTGGCGTCATCGTCGGCGCATCGGTAGGTGCTTTTAGCAGCAGACACGGCGACGCGTTAGTTGAAGGTATGATCGGGGGGTTGGTTGGTTCTTTTGTCGGCGTTCTGCTGGGCGTGATCGTCGGCATCCCGCTGGGCGCTATACTAAGTGCAACCATCGGCCTGCTCCTTGGATTAATCGCTGGCGGAGCGATTGGTGCATTCGTTGGTCAGCAAATCCTTGGGGGGGTTGGAGCGCTAGCTGGAGCCGTGATTGGAGCGCTGCTCGGACTCATCATAGGAGTCACCTTTGCAGCGCTTCTTGCGCCGCTAGCTGGACTGGTGATCGGGGGAATCATCGGCGGCATAATCGGCGCGATACTGTGACCTGTCGCGAACTTGGCAATGCCGGAGCCAGTTTTAAGCTTGCGTGACAGCGACGCTCTGTGCGCGTCAACGCTAATTTTCCAGAGCTTGGGCGCTTTTTTGGGCCTGCCGCCTGCTGGAGGCCAATAGCTCGAGGTAAGACGCGTCTCGCGACTACCGGCCTAAGCCAGCCCTTCGAGCTTCGCTCTAGTCTGCTCTATTTCAAACCCGGGTGCACGCTCGGACGATACACGCTCCGAGCACTATTTAAATCACCAGTCCCAATACTTCATGCGCGTGCCATTTTTGGGGAGAGCGATCATAACCATCACAGTCGATCTTCAACGCGAACCCTTACCAGGCGAGAGTGCGCCAAGTCTCTTGGCCACTAGCAACGTCTAGAGTGTGCCCAGTGCCGCAAGACAAGTCAAACGGAATCAGACGCGATACGAGAGTCAGACCGAAAATCATCCTCGTCTGCTCGCTCGTTTTAATACTTCTATTCTCAATACTCTTTTCGTGCGCAGGCAGTGGAGCGACGGGTAATGCGCCAACGAACAAATATGTGATATTTAGAGAGGATGACGTCGCACCTAACGCCGACTTCGCCGAGCTTCAGGCTGTTAACAATGTGCACATCGACAAGAACGTGCCGTTGACGCTGGGCATCATCCCCCGTCCGTACCTTACGCCTTCGGGCAATCAGCTGATTGAAGTAAATCACACCTTTCTCAACTACATGCGATCACTCACTTCAAACCACCTTTTTCAATTCGCACAGCACGGCTATACGCACCTGGATCTCGGGCCGTCACTGAGCGGCCCCAGTGAATTTTATGGGAGGCCCTATGCCGCTCAATACAACGCAATCAAGCAGGGGCGCGATGACATCACCCAGGCGTTCGGGGTCACGCCCACTTCGTTTCTCCCTCCATTTGACAAGAGCGACAACAACACGCTGAAGGCGGCAAAAGCGCTGGGGTTCACGGAATATTGCACCGCCTTTGCAGATTTCAACGTGAATCAGGGATACCGGGAGGGCATTAAAATAGATACGATCTCGATTGAGCTCGGTAACAATAGCCTTCAGTCGATGGAGAGCGCGACTGCGCAGTGGCTTAACGACCCTAATAGCGTCAACACCTTCATTGTGCTGTATCACCCCTCCGATTTCAGGGCACCCGATGGCACCGTCAATGCCGCGGAAGTGAAGCTGCTGGGGGATTACATCGATTACTTGCAGGGCACCGGACGCGTGCAGTTCACAACGCTCGATCATTCGGTGACGACGGGTAATGGCCCCGTTGGTTCAACGAGCAGTGAGGGAACCACAGCTGTGGGAACAACCGACGTCCCAGACGTCGGATTTGCTAACGCTGGAGCGGTCTTCGCGGTTCTTGGAGCGATTATCGTTTTTTCACTTGCCTCCGTACTCACAATTCGACTACGTAAGAACAAAAACCGACGTAATAGGTGAGTGTAGAGCCAATACCGTTTTGGCACGGGACGACGCCTCGCCGGTAATTTGATTCCTCAAAGAAGATGCAACGGTCACGCAACCAGCAAGGGCTGGACCGTGCATGCTAGCTAAAGCTTGAATTTCAACGAATCTTCTTCGCAAGACCCTCGGCCAGCCGCTGCAACGCAGGCGAGCTATCGTGCGGATCAAGCTGGACTTCAATAATCGTAAACCCCTCGGTGTATGCCTGCGCCGCGTCGAGCGCTTGGTCAAGCTCATCCTCTGTCGTCACGACCGCGCCAGTTCCCCCTCCAACGATCTCTGGAATCAGGCTATACTGCCACACCTGCAGGTCGTTGAAGGGCCCATCTTGGATTGGCCGTTCCGTCGCATACCCATAATTGTTGAGCACAACGATGATTGGATTCAGGCCGAGCCGCGCGATGGTCGAAACCTCGATGCCGGTCATTTGGAATGCCCCGTCGCCGACGAGTACTAACGGACGAAGATTGGGATTCGCGAGTTGTGCGCCGATACTCGCCGGCACCGCAAAGCCGAGCGAGAGGTAATACCCCGGCGACAGGAATTCAGTTCTGCGGTGGGTAATGAGGTCAAGTCCTCCGAAGAGCGCATCGCCAACGTCGGCGATGACGACGGTGTTGTCCTCAAGCGCCCAATTAAGCCGCTCAAAAAGCCTCTTGACGGTAATCTTCTGCCCTTTTTTCGTCAAGAATGGTACGATACGCCGCGGGTGCGGAAAATCGCGAGGGGTCCGCGGCGTGATGGGGGCGGTAAGCAAACCTTCGAGGAAGTCGTGTAGACGGACGCGCGCGTAGGTGCGATACCGAATCGAACATTGCTCGCTCGTGACGTAGATTGTCTTTTCCTGGTCGATATGTGCGGTATACTGCCCGAGATTAACGTCCGTCATAAAGGCACCGAGGAGGATCAGGCAATCACTTGATTCGACATAGTCGCGGACGGACGCGAAGCCCATCGCCCCTTCGTAGATGCCTATATACAGGGGATGATACTCGTCGACAACGGATTTACCGAGAATTGTCGCAGCGACAGGGATCTTCGCTTTATCAATTAAGGCGAGAAGCTTGTCCTGCAGTCCGAACCGGTGCAGCTCGACATCGGCAATTACGACGGGTTGCTGAGACTCGTTGATCATCGTCACCGCGTCGTCAAGAGCGGCCTGCAAAGCGTTAGGATCGCTCGTATCGTCTGCTCGCGTTACCGAATCCTGATTTGGCGGCTTCACGTGGGCGAACGTCATATCGCGCGGGAGCTCAATGTATACCGGTCGCTTAACGCGGAGTGCTTCGGATAACACGCGATCGATCTCTTGGCACGCAGTGTGCGGATCATCTAAAACCGCAGACGCGACAGTCACTTCCTCAAAGATCTTCTTTTGCGTGTTGAAGGTGCGCACTTTATGGTGGAG
>JACWML010000056.1 GCA_015661395.1 Methanomicrobia archaeon
TTTAGGTATGAAAGTGCGCGTAGGACACTGAGTTGTCTCTCGGTCGCCTGGCACCTCGTGGCCAAAGCAACTGCCTTTGCTGTCGTCGATTGGCTCATAGAACTTACATTCTTTGCACGTAGACACGAGCTCACCCTCCTTTGGCTATTAGAAAAGACTTGGTGCCGTGTTATATGTACTCTCTGTTACGCTGACCTAGGTAGTAGTCCGAACTGTGTGAACGTCGCTGCACGCTTAAAATTGATCTGCGCGTTAGCTCCCCGAAATGAGGACGCTGTGCGGCTTCTTCTTCAGCATTCATAAACTGCTTCCGTGTGGACGTCGTGCTTGAACCGCGCTCAATCTGCCCAGCCATCATTGACAGGGGCGCGATCCGTTGTTTCCAAAGTCTTCATCAAACGCGCTGCAATTTCCTTGCTTTTTTGCTCACTGAAAATCGTTTGCAGCACGCCGGTGAGCCGGTTGCGGGCTGTGGCGACGTTTGCCATGTTGACCATGAGGTCAGCGTCTTGGAGGATGCCGAGTGTGTGGTACACGAGCGAATGAATCGTACACGCCTTGAGATCGCACTCAAATTCCGACTCCGTCTCGCCGCGCAGGTCGTCGTACTGTGGCAGGCAGAACCTGCAACCGCTTCCCGGAACCATCACTCCCATTTTCGGAGCATCAAGCGCATTGCGCTGCAGGGAAGCGATCAGCTCGTCGGCCGTAAGCCCATTCATTTCGGCGGCGATGATATCGAAAACAGCGTGCTCCAAGTCGATCATTGTATTTGCAGTTATGGTCGTTGATTATTATCTATTTATCTCCCTCTTAGCCGTTGCCTCATTTGAGCTTGTCGAAGCACGACTTGCCGCATATCGCTCAGCCATAGACTAGTGAGGGTCAAGCAGAGCCTTGCAACGCCGAATGGGGCGCTTTGCGGGCGGAAGTAAGCCAAAACTAAGCCAAAAATGTGCCACAATTTCACGCGCGGAACCAAACACCGTCATTCGTTAGTCGAACTATCTATCCGCTAACGTGGTGCGCAAGGCCACAGCACGTCACTAATATTATTATTTTTCTTTTATTATAATTTAGATAAAATACTATTTAACGACTGCTCGTCGAGCGGGCGCCTGATACCTCGTTCAACGCGGCCGTCCGCACTATTCAAAGTCGGTTGTGATGAGATTCAGCGCAAATCGTACCAAACTTCAAGTATTAGGGGCGTTAAAGTGAGATTAAGGCTTAGAGGTGAAAACAGGCCGCGCATTTGACTGGAATCAAGTTCGGCCTGCTCTCACGCAAAGTAAGCGCATACAAACTCACTGGACTATTGTATATATGAAAGGAGAACAAACAAGACAGAAATTCCTCGAGCTACGGGCTCAGGGGAAGTCGCTTCGAGCGATTGAAATCGAAATCGGTACAAGTAGAGGCACGTTGGCAAAATGGGAGCAAGACTATAGAGAAGAACTCACGAATCTGAAGGCTATCGAACGTGACGCTATGCGCGAGAAGTACTTGCTGACCCAGCAGGCGCAGCTGGACCTCTTTGGGACGCAGTTCACGCGCCTGAACGAGGAGTTGGAAAAGCGCGATCTCTCAGACGTTCCTACTCCCAAACTCTTTGAGTTGGTCCTAAAGTACAGCACTAGGCTTACAGAGGATTTTCCCGCGCAGTCGATTGACACCGAAGAGCAGGTTGCGCGGCAAAAGGCTAATCGCGAATCGCCCCCTAGGTGGTTGCCCGAACCGATGATGAGCTTCTGCCCTGGGCCCACAAATTTGACGAGGTAAACGCATGATAAAACCCAAAGATACAATAAAGCCGATAAATATTGAGAAAGAGCCGTGGGAGCGAGAGCTTTGGGAGCAGTTTGACGACGAATCCGACAAAGCCTATGGCGCCTTTCAAACGTACTTGAACCTAGGGATGGGCCATAGAACGCATGTTGCGGCCGCGGAAAAGCTCGGAAAAAAGCGAAATTACGAGGCAGTTCTGCGTCAGTGGGCCAGCAAGTATCAGTGGCCTGCTCGCTGCCAGGCCTTTGATGTCGCACGGCTCGAAAAAGAGCGGGAAGAATCGGAGAAAGAAGAACTGAGAATCTATGCCGACGGACTTATGGTCGGCAGATATTTCTTTAAAAACGTAGGCACAGACTTACAACGTCAATTGGAAGGCTGGTCGCCCGGCGAACCTACAAAGGACGACCCCTCCGGCGAACAGAACCGGACGCCGTACGTAAAGAAGAACAACTTTACCCTCAACGATAAGATCAGACTTATGACGTGGGGGTATGAGATGGCAGAACGAAACGCCCACGCACAAAAGCAGGTCTTGCTCGATCAGGGCACAAAAGGGATCGAGAAGACGGCATTTGATGAGGCGTTCGACGAAATTATAGAAACCGACCCCGATTTGCACGATGCCTACGTACGACTCATGTCAGAAGCGCTTAAGAGATCACGTACAATCGGCGAAAAAAAGCCCCGCGGTTCATGATAACAGTACGGTGAAGGTGGGTTAGCAAAGGTCACTGGGATACCGCAGCGTGTTTCTTTTCGACCTATCTTTATCTCCTAGCACATCTTGTCTTTTCCGCGTTCCTTTGATTTTTGAGCTGCTACGAAAGCCTGATGCGATATCGGCTCCGTTTCAAGTCAAATAGGGGCTTGTAAGCATTTTTTCACTTCGTGGCGGGCACAAATATAAAAAAGTGGGTTTGTGCTTGGCCATTTAACAATGACAACTGGCAGACAACCGAGATCCGTGACGGCGTTGCAGCACCTCAAAAAGCGGCAATGCATAGCAGTCGGGAAAATAACGTCACAATATCCTTTGTTTTTAGAGATACAGCCGCAGACTAGAGCGGTTATGGGCGGCAAGGCGAGGAGGCTGCTACGAAGAAACAAAAGATCGGTTAATGGTGGACAAGGCGGGGAAACAGAATAATCACTAGTTCTGCCACTCAAATCCTTGCACTCTTACATTACGCAATCAGGGCTTATCAGGTCTGATGTGTTTAAATCCGCTGATGCGCTGGTGCAAAAGTTATTAAGCGCTTGCTGCCGCTCCCTAAAGTCTGGACACATAGACGCCAATTTCGTCCAGAACTTCCTAGAATGATTGAACTCAGATAGATGAGCTAACTCATGGAGCATCACGTATTCCGCTAGACGATCAGGCAACGCGATCAGCTCCCACGTAAAAACAAGGGCGCCCGTTTTCGAGCAGTACCCCCATCGCTTTATATTTCTCACCACTACGTCTCCAAGGGTGATTTTGAAACGGTGTGCGTAACGCGGCAGTTCGCGGGTTAAAAGCTCCGTGGTTGCTGCTGTCATCCATTCTTTTAGCGACGATAATGGATCACTAAAGTCTTTCGTGGAGATGATGATCTTATCCTTCTGAATCTCAATGTTCGTGCCATTTTCTGGGGGCACTACATGGAGGTCGTAGTAACGTCCTTTGTATATAATTGACGTGCCATCAAAAACACATTTCCTGTTTGAAAGCTCCGCGTATTTACGTGCGATCCATGCCCGTTTTTTCTTAAGAAGCGCTTCAACGTCGATATCAGATTCGTAGGGGAGTACGACATCGAGCTCAAGATCAGCCGTGAACTTAAGATAAGTGTATTTCACACTCCTCCCAGCTTTTACGTGATAGCTGATTTGACGACCGTCGATTTGAATAGAGCCCATGCCGTCTCGCCTACTGATTGTACTTCACGACAAAGTCCATCAGCTCTTCACAGAACGAGGCGAGGTCTTTTGTACTCAGCCGTCCTCTAAACTCCTCGAAGCACGCATCAAACAACGTCTTTTCTATCTCCGTTGCAACCTTCACCTTCCGCCACCAACCAGGGAAAAGCCGCGGTTTTATAGTGTCAGTGACGCGCTTAGTGAAGACGATGAGCACGGCATCGCTTTCGTTATGCACATACTTCTTGGCCACGTTTAAGAGGGCATACTCCTCTTTTGACAGGCCGAGCTCTTGGCACGTCGTTCTGTCTCAACGATGTCTCCCACAAGGAGTTCCATCTCCTCAAGCAGTCTTGGTATATCCTCGATCTTTAAAATCCGCTCCAACCGATGACTCAGCGTTTCGTAGATCGGCTTCGTTTCAACGTTGATGCGGATGTGATGGCGCACCGCTTCGTCGGCCGTTAAAACGAGCGCATTGGTGAGCATTTTCTCCCTCCTAATTGTTACCAATCACATGGATTGCATGACATATTTCATGTGTGGTTTTTTCTAATGGCGATATTAGCGTCAAAATGGCCGCCGTCTGATATAGCGCGGGGGCAGTAACGCTCACAATACGGGATGCGCTCATCTTTGCCGCGAGATTTTACCGTAACGCTTAAAAATGATTAAGCACAAGATGTATTAAGCTGTAATAAGCTGTATTAAGCTACAACTGTAAAGTGGTGCATTGAAATGAATAATCAAAAAACTGAGCAGCAGCGGAGCTGTACTGACGTGCGCTACGTGCGCGACAACAAACCGCAAACTGGAGCGATTTGCGTGGCCCTGAATAAAGATATACGAGAACGCAAAGCGGACATCATCTTTATGGGTGGGGAAAAGGACGCGTGGTCGTGGTCGGTCAGGAGTACTACCGAACTGATGAATCTCCTTATTAAATGGAAGGTGTCTCTCGAAGAGAGAAAACGCATCTTCGATTTCGTCGCTGAGCGATTGCGCGTGTTGGTGGCAGAGGAGACACCGGCATAAAAGCTAGACCTACGAGTTGAGGTCTAGTGAATGAACAGAGTGCGGCAAAAGATGTAGGGCACTATACGTAGCCGTATTCGCGAGACTGATGTATCTGTACCTGTATCCGGTTGATAATCCGTCGCAACTGCTGACGCGCGCGGTCCGGTAGCCAGCCATCTTGCACGCGGTCTCGCAGCATTGGTAAGATTGCCAACTGGCCGAGCACTTGCTTAAAAGTTTTTGGCGGTTAATCTCGGCATAGTTGTTCTTGTAATCCGTGATTTCAAGAATGAGTTCATTGACCTCTAGTCAATCGTTGTTCACGGCTCAAAATAGTGGTCTGTGTGGTTAATTGCTAGCTAAATGTGGGGCGAAAGTGTGGTAGGTGTTATAGCAAGAACAAGACGCAACTAAGGCTGCAACCGCCCCACGCACTTTTAAAATTCGTAAGGAAGATTTGTTTGGACCAAGCATCGACCCATGCAACGGGGGCGGTTTCACAGCCTTAGCAATTCTAGACCGAGGCAGAACCTAGTTTTTCTGAAACCTATTTGAAGTTTTATTACAAATTTAGTGCGTTACGGAATCTAACCCGTGCGGTGGGAAACTAACAGCGGCAAAAAAACAGGCTTAAGCTGCTGTACGGCTGTTGTACGCTTTTGAGTCATTTTTTCGAGACGAACGTGGAAAAACTGCAGTTAAACTAGCAAAACCGATTAGTTTAGATAGTTATTACAGTAAATAAGTGCCCGGATAGGCATTAATTTCGTGCAAGTGCGGGTTGATTGAGGAAATAGAGAGACATTACCTAAAAGCACGGAGTAAATGGTGACAAAAAATGGCTGATACAGATAAAGATGTTCTTAAACACGTATTAGAACTTTGTAAGGAAGGAATTGAAGAAGCGCAGAAAGAAGAAATAAAGTCTGTTGGAACGGCTGCTTCATATGCTAATGGTCAGGTTGTTGCATATATGAAAGTTGTTGAGCTAATAATGAGGATGAAGCAGGAAGTAGTCCTCGACGATAAAGAAGCGTGGGATTCCCTAGTGAACACTATACACACCAAAGCAATAAGAGATGAATGGGGCGGAAAAAAATAACAAGTGCAGCAATAACGAAAACAACGACAGCAAGCACCACAACCGAAGGCGGCGGCATTCGTTTTTATAGCTAGAATCCTATCCTGCGGCCCAGAGGGTATAGACCATTTGTTTCTTGCAAATGCGTGTTTGATTGAGGAAATAGGGCGGCATCACTTGAAAGCACGGAGTAAATGTGAGAAAAAATGAATTGCGAAGAGAAACTAAAAATCCTGATGGATGCTTGCGAGCAGGCATTAATGTACGGTTGGGAAGATAATTTCAATTGGGGAGAAGACAAGCCTGGTGCCTTTTGGGATGAAGAAGAAGCTTGGGCCATCATAAAAGAAGCGTTTGTTAAGGTTGAAGGCGACAAAAAATGATAGCGCCATAACGTGTGAAAAAGGCGCTTGCTTACGCTGGTTATCTAGGGGTTGATAATAGATGAATGTGCTAATCGCCTACGCACATCCGAATCCGCACTCGTTTAATGCGACGATGCGGACTGTAGCTGTCGATACACTCACTGAAGCGGGGCACACCGTACAGGTCTCGGACCTATACGCAATGCACTTCAAGCCGACGCTCGACGAATCTGATTTCACGGACCGGCAGAAGCCGGATTATTTTGATCCACTGATCGAACAATATCACGCTGCAATGAGCCGCACGTTCTCTGATGATATCGCTCGAGAGATCGAGAAGGCAGTACGGACACAGCGAGCGGGTCTCATGGCTGACCCGCGGTTTATACAATTTCTATATTTCACTTTCAGCACGTTCTCGCAGTTGGATTATCACTTGTCGGATCGACTTTCGTTTGTGCAAGCGATTCACGCCCATAAGGTCACAGCCGACACAATAGAGGATCTCTCCAAGCTCATTGCTGCTCACCAGAGCGCTCACTTTTCTGTGTCCTCTTGGCCCAATTCCCTTGCCATATCATGTAGTGTCTTGTCGGTTTTTGCTCTCAGTTCTGCCCTCTCTTCTGGAGTCACAACCGCTTTTTTCTCCAAGAGATCCAGTAGGTTTATAATAAGCAGCGTATGCCACTCGATCTCTGTCGCAACTCTGACCGTAGCCCCAAAAATTCCTTCATAATCAGAAAGGCCTTGTTTACGAGCTTCTTTTACTGCATCCATCACGCCATCTGATAGATTGTTGAGGCTGGTCGGTATGTCTTTTTCCGTCATTTTTCACCTCACATATCGTTTATGTCGCTCACGTTATGGGTTTGTTAAAAGTTTTTCCCCTGTTGTTTCACTTTCAGCACGTTCTTGCAGTTGAGTTATCCGCCCAACACAAATTGAATGGTGTGCAAGCCATCAATTCTCAGATTTATACAGAAAAAATTAACCAAAAAGCGCTCTACGACCTCTTTGCTGCTTACTTACATACCAAACCGCTAGAAGAGCTATTAGAAAGAGTCGAAAGAGAGCGGCGAGATGCACAGCTTAGAATCCTGATCTGGTCTTTGGTCAGAGAATGACGAAATCTATAATTCCAAGCACGACAAGGAATATCCAGTGAGATGTTATGAAGGATGAAGTCTTTTTCGGCGAGGGAATGGCAAGGACCAAGAACGAATATCCAGACCTCTATGAAGCCATTGTATCTTTGAATGAGGCAGCTTATACTGGCAAGGTCCTGGACTACAAGACCCAGAAGCTGATTGCCATAGCCATCACTGCCGCCGCCTCGGACGACCGGGCCGCCAAGAAGCAGATGGTGAGCGGCATGAAGGAGCTGGGAATCACCAAGGAAGAGATAGTGGATGTCCTGAGAGTGGTTTTACTGACATCGGGAATGCCGCCCTTCACCAAGGCCATGAAGATATTGGGGGAACTGGAGAAATAATATTTTTTGATTCTACTGGCACGTGGAACATCACGACCGTTGACAGCGCGGGCTTCTAGGCTCCATTTCTTTGCAAGTACGAGCCCGTCACTCCTTTGAGATGGACGAGAGCCACGCTTGGGTACCTTCGGTCAATCGTCGACTTTCTATGCGTGCCTGTCGAATGTAATTGATGTGCCATGAGCTACTGAAAGCATTTCTGATCTCGGCCTGAGTAACCCGCCTCGGACCGTACCTCGGACCGTATGAGCCAGGTTCCAGTTCGCTTAAACAAAGCATAAAGTAGGTTCCATGGCGGCGAAGAACGCTCGCAAGACTCGTCACAAAGAGGGGACGCTCTTCGTCGCTAAACACGTGAAATAATCCTGAGTCGATGACGGTATCCAATACCCTACCAAGGGCGTGCAGATCTAGCACGTTCCGCGTGAGAAATGTAACGTTGAGGTTACGCTCAGTCGCTTTGTCTCGTGCTTTTTTGATTGCATTGGAGGTGAAGTCAATGCCCCACACCTCGTGTCCTCGTGCAGAAAGAAACAGCGCATTCTCTCCGGTTCCGCATCCAACGTCGAGGACGGATCCGACGATTTCTCCCGCCTCCTCTAACCGTACGAACTCTTTCTGCGGACGGCTAATGTCCCAAGGCGCGTCACCTTGGTAGATCGAATTGAAATCAATTATACACACACGGTCTGTTGTAGACACGATAAAGGTATGTTCTGTGCAAGTCTGAAACTGAGCCATTCACTGCCTTTAAATCGAAAAAAGAAATAATGAGCGTAACTTACAGCCCGAAAATACGTCACTACGGAGAGCTTAGCCCTCCTTCTCTAGGTCCTCCTTCAGGATGAACCGAAGCGCCGCCGAGTTCATGCAGTAACGCTGCCCCGTCGGCGCGGGCCCGTTGTAGCCAGTGAGGAAGAGCGGCCGCACGTTACCGAGCTACTTTGATGCTTCTGTAGGATCGAGTTTACGTCCTTACGCATGGCAGTTAAGGCGGTTCAAGGAGCAATTATCGACATCCGCTGCCTTGCTTCTCTTAACCCGGCGAGCGCAGCTTTGTCTCGCGGCCCCAGATGCGGCCCTTCTTGGCAGTCTTGATGAATTCGCCGACGGACTCTTTGCCGCCCAACTCAATGGTGCCCTGGTCCGGTTCAACGCCTGCACGATCGAACAGCGGCGGCGATACGCCGTCCGCTGGAACCGGCTGTTAGCTGACCGTTTTTTCACCGCCCTGTCAGAAGCCCTCGAAGACGTTTATGCTACGATCAGGCAAGGTCGAATCGGTCAAGGTTCATGACTTTGTTCCACACCGCTACAAAGTCGTGCTGGAATTTCTCCTGGGAGTCCTCACATCCGTAGACTTCCGCCAAGGCCCGGAGTTGGGAGTTCGAACCGAAGATTAGGTCGACACGGGTGCCGGTCCACTTGAGTGCGCCCGTTGCGCGATCA
>JACWML010000094.1 GCA_015661395.1 Methanomicrobia archaeon
AACATAGTCGTAAACGCACGATGCCCTTCGACGTAATCAGGTAATATGGTGCGTTCGCTCTCAGGGGCTGTAATAATTAGCACACGACCGGCGTCGGTATCATACCCGCTTACGATGCACGACCCCTCCTTAATGCTTAGTTCGTTTGCTTTCTTATCCTCATCGTGTATCTCGCCGTAGTCGCCGCTAAAGTGACGCTTAAACAGCGCGCCGACGTTAATAATTCCTCGCCGGCGTGCCTCTGCAATCCCCCGTGTCATGGCTAATACTCCCGGCTCGAATCGGTCTATTTGTATTCCTAAAAAAAACTCAGTTTTTAGCCACGCTATTTTAATTCGTTCTTGTATCTTGCGCTCTTGCGCGGGCGTGCATCCGCTAATTCTCACGGGCTTAACCGCGTCTTTTAGCATTATCCGTTTACCCCTACTTTTAGCGTCGCACGCATCGCCTTCTTGACTTTAAAAAAACTAAAACATATTAATAAAAGCTAGCACGTTTTAAATTTTCGCTAAACGTTTGCGAATTGCGTCGCACTACAGCAACGCCGTCATAATGCAGTACTTGGAAAAAGGACATCACCGAACTTTAAAGCCGTGTCTTTGCATGAATGTATTTTGCTAGCATATTGTTTTCCATCAAGTGTGATAATTATCCGAACTTCGCTCTTCGCAATAACCGCCTTCGTAGATTTCGAACACAGAAATCGCCAACTTTTCTGCGTCGTGAGCGCACATCACCTGCTGCAACAAGTCAATGATCTGACGAAGCAGTGGCTCCGTAGCACTTTCCGTATCTAGGCGCCTATGCGGCTCTGTTAGAATTGAAACGACAAATGTATGAGGGTCTGAGCAAGCTGTTCTTTCAACTCAAGCGCAAACGTTCGTAAATAAGACCCGTCAAGCCGTTGCGCCTTGCCGAGGCAGTATCTGCACGCGGCGCCATAAATGACTACATACCTGAGCTGTGCGTCTCGTCGCGCTCGTTCCACACTCTCTAGTAGCTCTTCTAGCGGCACTGTGTGAACGTAGGCAGCAAAGAGGTTGTAGACGGCCTGTTTCTTGTCGCCTACATCAATCTGAGATTGGATTGCTTTCACAAAAGTTCAACTTGCGCTGACGGTGATAACGCAACTGCTAGAACAAGCTGAAAGTAAAAGCAAAAGGTCCGTTCAAGTAGCAAGATTATAAGTTCTTTGACAGTGTGCGTGCCGGAGCGAAGCGCAGTAGTAAGTGCGTAGAATTGTGAAGTTGTGCGAGCTGAAATTGTTGCAGGAAGGGCGATGGAGTTCGCATTTTCAAAAATATCGAATTGAGTCGATCACTACCGGCCTAGAGATGTTCTCCTGCTTTTTCTTGTTCGGCTTTACGATCAACGCCTGTAGAGTGACTTAAGAGCGATTTGATACGCATAGTCGGGCTAGTGTTAATCAGAAAACAAACACCTGAACAGCAGAACTTGGTATCGGCATCTTGGCGGTACGCCATAGAAAAAAAAATGAGGGCCTACGCTGACCCTCACAAGTTCGTCACGACTTGATTCAAGCCGTCGCTGTATGTCAATGTCTGCGGAACCGCACTCTGTGGAATCTCAAACGCGACATTTCCCGTTACATGTTCTCCCGGATTCGAGTTTGATACCGTCTTTATCGCGCTGCACAAACTTTTTTTTGTTAGCTCTGGATTTGTCGCACCAGACCAAACACATTAATGATGCGCCCTCTCTCCACGACCTTGCCATTGGCGAACTTGTTGAAGGCCATCATAGTGTCCACGACCTTGCCATTGGCGAACTTGTTGAAGGCCATCATAGTGCCTCTGACCCGTTTGCCTGTCGCTGGGACGCCCATAAACGTGCCAGAGTGTGTGCCACGCAACGTCGATCGCTCTGCGACGATGTCTCCTTCGGCAATCACAGTCTCGATCGTGAAGCTGAGGTCTGGAAAGCTCTTACGGAGCCTGATAAGGCGTTCCTTAAATCCCTCAACGCCGTGCGCCTGCCCCTTAAGGGGAAGGAGGTCAACAATGTCGGCAGCGAGCGCTTCATCTATCGCCTTCAAATCGACAGTGTTGAAGGCGTCGTAAAGGCGTCGAATGACCGCTTTGTTGTCTTCAAGTGACATAGTGTATTCGTTGTTTTTACGCCTTAAGGTGGTTGCGTTATCGAAGATGCACACACTTCGGTCTGCGCGCTCAGCAGCCAAACGCAGAGCGCTATGCTCAAGAACTTGCCCAGTGGCGAGCCCAGTCCTCAGCTTACCGCTTTCTTTATGAGCGCGCCGATCCTTGACTCTTCGGCGGCAGTCAACTCTTTTAGCGCGAAGGCGATCGGCCACATGGGGCCTTCGTCGAGGTTCGCCTCGTTGTTAAAGCCGAGCGTCATGTACCTCTCTTTGAACTTCTGCCCGCTGCGGAAGAAGCAGATGACGTTACCGTCCTTGGCATAGGCGGGCATCCCGTACCAGAGTTTCGGCGAGAGGGCGGGGGCGCTGGCTTTGATGATTGCATGGAGGCGCTCGCCCACGGCGCGATCCGGTCCCGGCATCGCTTCGATCGCCGCGAGCACGGCGCTTTCGCCGTCCGCCTTGTCCGCGCGCTGGTCGGGCTTTTGTTGATTGATCGTTGTTTCTTTCTTTGTGTTTTTCATGAGTTGCCTCTTAACTGTTTCAAGACGATTCACGTTGTTTTATCGCTAAAAAAAACGGGGTACAGGGCGGATAAGTCTTGTCCACTTTTTCAACAAGCTTTGCGGACAGTAGCGACAGATTTGGCACTTTTGTACGACTTCGCAGGTGGCCGCCGAAAAACTTTTTCGGCAGTGCTCGACCAGCTCCGA
>JACWML010000057.1 GCA_015661395.1 Methanomicrobia archaeon
GACGTATCTCTCGCCGTCGAACCAGACGTTGTGGTACTGTCCGTGTTTGACCAATACGCTTGCGACGCCGTCTACGGCGACGTAGATTCCGATCGCGATGAGCACGATGTTAAACCATTGAAACACCATTTTTTCCCCTTTTGCGAACCTTAAGTAAGACCTTTTCATGCCATAACTCTATCGAGACACTTGTCGCTTAGTTATGGCGTGAAGGTAGCAAGCAATCGCAAGCTTTTCCGCGTCGTGTGTGCACATCACCTGCTGCAGTACTTCAATGATCTGGCGGAGAGATGGTTCAGCAGCCTCTTCCGCGTCTAGACGCCCACAGGGAAAAATCTTGGAGGAGGAGTACCTCGAGAGAAGAAGCACAGGCCGTTACTAAAATCGGGTCTTCTCGTTGCCCTATTTTGCGAGCTTTAAGAACCGCGAGTTGACGGCGACGATAACGGTGCTTGCAGACATAAGCACTGCACCTGCAGCCGGCGTCAGTATGATGCCAAATGGATAAAGGATACCCGCCGCGAGCGGAATGGCAACGGCATTGTAGCCGGTCGCCCACCCGAGGTTTTGCACCATCTTTCGATACGTGCTGCGCGCCAACCTCACGATGGTGACGACATCAGAAGGCGTGCTCCGCACGAGTATGACGTCACCTGCCTCTACCGCGACATCCGTACCCGCCCCTATCGCAATGCCCACGTCAGCCTGCGCGATAGCAGGAGCGTCGTTGATGCCGTCACCGACCATAGCGACAACAAGACCGCGGGACTGCACCTCCTTTACTTTCACCACCTTGTCCTGCGGCAGAACCTCGGCAAAGTACTCGTCAAGCCCCACCTCCTCTGCTACCCATTGGGCTACCTGCTGGTTATCGCCGGTGAGCATCAGGCTGCGTATGCCCATCTCCTTGAGTGCAGCAATCGCCTGCTTCGATTCAGGCCGAATGATGTCGGCAAGAGCAATGACACCGCCGACTACGAACACCACCGTTTTGCCTTGGGCGGTTAAGCGCTCAATTCGCTCATCGGTGACCGTGAGACCCTGCTCCTTCAGGTATCCGGGATTGACCACCCATACCGGCTTGCCATCAACGGTGCCTTCAACGCCTTTTCCGGGCAGCGCCTTGAACGCCTCAACCTCGAGCGATATGGCCGCTTGAGCCGATGCAGCTATTCCCTTGGCGATAGGGTGCTCAGAGCGTTCTTCGAGCGCTGCGGCATACGACAAAAGGGCGTGCTCGTCTGTGTCACCGGTGAAGGTAACGACATCGGTCACGCCAAAGCGCCCCTCGGTGAGCGTTCCCGTCTTGTCGAAAATAACAGTTTGCACCTTTCTCGCCTGCTCGAATGCGGTACGATTTCTGACGAGGAGCCCGTTTTGTGCTCCAAGAGCTGTCGAAATAGCAACGACCAACGGTATAGCAAGCCCCAACGCGTGCGGACACGCAATAACCATCACCGTTACCGCCCGCTCAAGACTAAAGTCGACGCTCGCGCTGATGAGCAGCTGCCACACAAGAAACGTAAGCCCTCCGCCGACAAGGGCGATGATGACGAGCGCGAGTGCTGCGCGGTCGGCGAGATCTTGCGTCCGCGACTTGCTCTCTTGTGCCTGCTTCACGAGGTCGATCACCTGCGAGAGGAACGAATCCTTGCCCGTCTTCTTGACCTCGACCGTGATGGCACCTTCCCCGTCGATAGCGCCCCCGATCACCGTCGCGTCACGCTTTTTGGTTACCGGCTTTGACTCCCCGGTGAGCATCGATTCGTTTATCGAGGTCGCGCCATCGACAACCTGGCCGTCTGCAGGAACCTTCTCACCCGGCTTCACGAGGACGTAATCCCCAACAACGAGTGCGTCCAAGGCAACGTCGCGCACGCTTCCGTCGGGAAGCAGTTTGTGGGCATCAGAGGGCATGAGCTTCGCCAGTTCTTCAAGGGCTTGCGACGCCCCCAAAATGGAACGCATCTCGATCCAATGGCCGAGGAGCATGATATCGATCAGGGTGCTCAGCTCCCAGAAGAGGACGCCGCCGCTTAAGCCGAACGTGATCGCCGTGCTGTAGAGGTACGCCGTGGTGATGGCAACAGCGATGAGCGTCATCATGCCAGGGAGCCGTGCCCGCAGCTCGTTGACAATGCCCTTCAGGAATGGGTAGCCGCCGTAAAAGTACACAAACGATGCTAAAATGAAGAGAACGTATTGATCGCCGGGGAAGCGGAGCGCTCCATTAAGGCCTGCAAATGATTGAATTGAGGGGGACAGGAGCAGGATGGGTATAGTGACGATGAGTGATACCCAGAACCGCCGTCGAAAATCGGCTACGTCGTGACCCGCGTGGCCAGAGTACGATGGTGCCCCTTTTTCCGGTGCTGGATGTGAGGGGCCGGCGTGGGCACCGTGCTCTGCGTGGTTATGCCCTGCCACGTGCATCTCTTCGTGCATCTCGTGCCCTTCGTGCCCTTCGTGGGGATACTTGTCGTTCATTTCGTAGCTCACCGCTCCTTTTTAGTCGTCAGGCGTTGGCCTTTGTCTTGGCTCTTGCCCGATCCGCATAGCAAACACGCGACGGTGCGCAACTGCGCGCCGCATAGAAGATTTGTCTTGCGGTTGAGCAAGCGACCATGACCCTTCTGCGCAGGTTAAGCACTTAAAAAGCGGACGATGACGGTCGCGTGCGAGGGAGTTAGAATTGCGCTCATTGCCCCATCGCGCCCATATGCTCCTGCATTTCCTGCTGCATCTGGCTGCGCGTGCTCGCGTTCATCCCGTAGCCCATGTACGGCCCCATGCCACCACCGTTACCCATACGTTCGTGCATGTCGTCCCACATGTGCTGCCACATGGCCTGTTGGAAGGGCGCTTGCCCGACAGCACCGCCGGTGATAACCATGCCGTAGTACGGCATGAGCGGTGAGCTGCCGTATTCCACAGCCGCCCCTCTCCGGGCACTCGCGTTAAACCCTGACCACGTCGTCGCATTCTGCTGCACCGTAGCGTACCCTTGCCCCATGAACATGGTTCTCAGCGACAGGAACTGTGCCTGCGACGTTTGTGTGTTATTGTACGCTTGGACGCTCACGGCGTAGGTGCCATTGTTATCGCTCACCGTGCCGTTGTACACTGCAATCCCTGTTTGTGTACTGGGTTGTAGTGAAAACGGTGACACTACGGTGAAGTTCAGCTGTTGCATCATGGTAGCGAGGTACTGCGCGATGGCCTGTTCTTCTGCAGCCGTTGTTGTAGTGCTGGCGCTGGGAGTCGGCGTTGGTGATGACGTCGTAGGGCTCGTACACCCCGCAGCGACGACAGCTGCGAGCATCACCACTGCCAACGCCCCTGCTAGAATTGATTTTTTCATTGTAAACCCTCGTAGGTTACTCATAACTTTGAGCGTAATGCATAGCCCGGAGCTTTAAGTATTAGGTGTGTTATGCGCGGCTAGCCAGCCATGAGAGCGGCAAGTCATACGTCAAGCAGCAGCGTTTCGAGGATGATTGGGGCGCTTTGCATGCTTGTTTGTGTTTAGTCGTGGAAGGTCAATCATAACGATTAAGAGTGCAGCCCTGCTATCCAGGTACTATGTCAGCCTCAGATCATTACCAAGATCTTCATCCTGACGTTGCGATGCCAAACCACGAGCTGCTTGAGATTCATCGTAGCAAGATCTCGCTCCACCGCGCAAAAGCCGCTTACAGCTACCCAACGATCAGACCACCCCATATCTTCTCAAAACTTGCCGGACTACCTACCCGAATCTATCAGACTGTTCATGAAGGGGCGCTAGCATTTCTTGTGGTCATATCAAGCACAGAAAACGCCGCAGAAAGCCCAAAAGCCTCCGTCTTCACACGGCGGAGGTCGCCGGTTCGAATCCGGCCGAGCCCATCGTTCTTTTTGCAAGAGGCTGCCCAATGCGCAGCTGCGGCAAAAGAATCAATCCGGTCGGGAATTGACCATGCGTCTCATTGTCACTTTTCGAGCCATATCTCGAACCCTATCGAGTCCTGTGAATCTCGAATATCGTGCCTGCGAAATTTAGTCTTAGAGATATAGTCCTTGAATTGGTTTTTCGTGTAGGCAGTCCGTCTGAGGGACCTAAAGGTCCAGTTCGTTGTAAGTGAGCCTATTCTGCTCAAGCCCATGTTTTTTACAAACTCGCGTATGGCTTCATCTGACGCATCTCGCCGCATGTCAATTATGACGGCCTTCCCGTGCACACGTAACACCCTGTACATCTCACGCAGAGCCCCAATCGGGTCCGCAAAATTTTTGAACGCAGCCGTAGAGATGATGAAATCGAACGTTTCGTCGCTAAACGGCATGTGTGCAGCATCTCCCCGTCGAAATTCCACCGCTGCTCCTACGCCTGCTTCCGTGGCGTTATTTTGCGCAATCTCTACAAATGTTCTGCTGATGTCCAACCCGACAATTGTATACTTTCCACGTTTTGCAAGTTCAATTGCCAGGTAGCCAGGCCCGGGAGCGACTTCGAGGACGCTACCGCCCTCGGCTACGTTCTCGGCCACCATTTTTGCCCACGTTTTATATTGTTCCTGCGTAGTTCTTCGGGCGTTTTTGTCATACCACTTGGCGATAAAGCCCTCCATTCCGACTCTCTTGTATCCTTTTGCGACCTTTGGCGATGTTTGACTTTCGTCAGCGAATTCCGTGCTTTCCATGTTGATCACTCCTTGCTGGTTAGGTCTCACGCGTGTGGGGTCTTCCGAGGGTCTCCTTGGCGATCGTCTGTCTTTTCACCAACTAAACGTTCGGCTTCTATTTTCCTTCCCTTCTTTTTCACGATCGATTTCATGATCTTTTCCTACGACAGTGACTTCGTCTTTGTCGGTCACGTTCAGATGTCGCTGCTCTTGCTTTTGCGCGATAATCAGGCGTTAAGGTTCATCTCCCCCTCGGATTATCATGATCTTTCTTTTTCCATCCCGATGCAGCTCATTTGCTGCGAAGTGACTTTAAGCTTGCTAGGATAGTCAACGCGCTTCGAGGCTGCCATACCCTCGAGTCAAGCATTTCATAGGGCCCGTAATTGACTAGTCCGCAGTGCCTCCCATCGATCCCACTCACGATGCACTAAAATGTGCGTTCGAGGTGATTTAATGGAAATTCGCCGATATAGGCGAAGGTCACTTCCATTTCATCGCCTCACTCTGTGCCAAAACGACTCGGCAGGCGTACTTCCAAAACCTCTAAGATTCAGAGGACTCTGGATGCGAACGGAATCTTCAGCACCAGATAAGCCGCCGCGAAACAGAGCGGAACCGTAATCACTGCCGCCAGACCGAACTTGAGCAGGTGCTCGAGAGAGAGCCCCATCAGCGCAACGACAACGAATACGATGATCGGGGCCTGGATGACATAGACGGTGTACGAGTGTCGCTGCAGGAATAGGGTGAAGCTGCCCGACCAGTTGAACCGCTCACGGAAGAGCGTAATCAGCCCTAGGGACATTCCCACGGCAACGGTCGAATCCCACACCGCATAGACTGCAGATTGCCAGGACCCGTAGCCTGCGACATTTGTGGCGCCTCCGCTGATCGCAATGGGAAAGACAATGATCGTCGCGACCAGCACCAGGGCGAATCCCGCCCTCCCCATCGACTTCGGAACGTTCCGTAGCCAATTGTGACGAACAGCAACGATGCCGATGATGAAGAAACTGACATACTGAGGGAGGTACGACAGGGTCGGAAAGCCGGCTACGAACTCACCTATCGGTATGACGATGCGGATCAAGTAACTGGTCAAGGCCAGGACAAGGATGAACGCGGCTATGGCCCGATAGCGGGGGGGCTCGTTGCTACTCTCCTGCCGTGGCATTCGGTTTCTCCTTGCAGCCCACCAGATCGCGAAACCGATGTCGAAGACGAGCAGCATCGCCACAAACCACATGGGTCCAACACCGACTAGCTGGGGGTAAGCTTGCCAGGACAGAGGCGTGGTGATGCCACTCACGGATGCCGGCATCGCGTACGAGCCGATGGCTGCGATCGGGTTAAGCACGAAGAAGAATATAAGCAGCGGGATGCCCAGACGGATCAGCCGATCCTTGACGAAACGCCCCACCCCCTTACGCTCGAGCGATCCGGGCGAGAAATAAGCAGAAATTAGGAACAAGAGACCCATAAAGTAGGCCTGGTTGAGGGCTATAAAAATGACCAGCACGGCGAGCGCCAGTTGGTCGATCGGGGTCGGCTCCACGTAATAGAAGGCCCCCGCCCCAGTGTAAACGATTGCCAGGTGATGCAGCACCACCAGCGTGATAAGATAGGTCCGCAGGTTGTCGGCGAAATAGAGGCGATCGGACAATCTTCTCGGCGGGAGGGTCGTACCACTTTCTCCTTCAGCGACTGCCATTACGTCCTCTTTACTTGGCCGTCCTGCTGGCATAAACTGCTCTCAGGATGGGAATGCGTGTTAAAGCCCCTGATTAGCTCGGATCGTGGATATAGAATATTACTGCCCGTCATAGGTGCACTCATTTCCATTTCGTAAGTATCTCCTCCCTGCGGAAGGTGGCTCTGCTTAAGAAAAACAAAAGCGCATCAATAACGAGAATAATCGCAAAAATGATCGCCAAAGTGGCAGGCGTGAGGGATACGAAGCCTATCTCTAACGCAACATATATCACAGCTAAGGGAAGCAAGACAAGCATTCCGAACTGCTGGGCAGCCCGTATGTCACTGACTCTTGCGGATATGATGACGTTGAACTCGGTGCTTAGGATGCTTATAAGCGGCACTGTTACCAGTAGGATAACTGCCATCGTCCAATTTGGGAAAAAGAGGTACCCGAGCCTGCCGCTCGTCACGCCGTCCATAAGCAGCATAAAAATCACAGCACCGGCATAGGTTGCAATAATGGATGGCAGAAATGCAGCAAGAACTTTTCCCAGCAGGATCTCGCCGTCGGTGGTTGGCGTTACTAAAAGCGGTTCAAGGGTCCTCTCAAGCTTCTCACCGACGATGCTGTAGGCACCAATACTTATAGGGAGGATACCTGCCAGGATGACAAAGAAAAAGGAGAAGGCATTGAGCACGTTTATAATAGTTGGCAATGGAGTCGTAGCTCTTCGAATGAGAAGCATCATGACACCGGGCAGTCCGATCGATATGAGGAGCGGAACTACGACCAATGAGTAGATAATGTATCGTTTCGTCCTGAACGTGGCGAAATCCTTCCGTGCGATCACCCACGACTTCCACAGCTTCATCGTTCATCCCGCACGAGTTTGAGGTAAACCTCCTCAAGCGTTGCGTGCTTCTCTGTGATAAATTGAATATGACCGCCCGCCGCGACAATGGCTTCCATGATGGCGGGATTTTCTTTCTCAGGATCGCTCACGTCGATCACCAATTTGTTACCGTTGGTCACGACATAATTCAGCCCCAGTCTCTCTACCGCCGCTGTGATAGCTGAGTTAACCTGCGCAAGCTGAACTACCGTCTTTCTCCCCTCGAGCGATTCCGTGAGCTGTTCCGGATCCCCTACCGCAACGAGTCTGGTGTTTAAAATCCCAATTCTGTCACAGATTCGTTGCGCCTCGTCAAGGTTATGGGTGTTGAGAAAGATCGTCCGCTTCTCGTGTTTGAGTTCGAGGATGAAGTCTCGCACCGTTTTTTGGAACTCAGGATCGAGGTTCGCCGTCGGCTCATCGAGAAAGAGGACGCGCGGCTCGTGGATGAG
>JACWML010000058.1 GCA_015661395.1 Methanomicrobia archaeon
TCAAGAACTACGACGTCGTCATCGGGTCACGACTCAAGGGCACCATAGAGCCGGGGGCCATGACCAGACTGAACGTCGTGGGGAACGTCCTCCTCTCGCTCCTCGCGCGGGCGCTGTTTGGCATGCGCATCAGCGACGTGTGTACCGGTTTCTGGGGTTTCAGACGCGATGCGATCGAGCGCCTTGAACTCGTCGCGTCCGGCTTCGAACTGGAGGTCGACATGTTTGCGGAATGTGCGAGGAAGGGCTTGCGCATCGCGGAGATCCCGATCACGTATCGCGCGCGTGTGGATCAGCCGAAGCTGGCGTCCGTCAGGGATGGGTTGCGTATAGGCGCGTACTTGCTGAGGAAACGCTTTGGCTACGTACGAGATGAAAACCTCACATCGTAGATTCAGCGTGACGAGCACGAGTAATCTTGGGTCGACCCCGTTTTAAGGGAACGAGCACTAGTTGCTGCCTCTATCTCTACCCGATGTCAATCAACGCAAACGGCGGCCTGTCTCAGTGACGTTGCTGGTTCTCCAAGGTCCACAGCTATGCAAAAAGAAGCTCGGCAAGGCAATCTGGAAATAAAGCCTTCGAACCACGGATTAGCCAGTTCAAGCTGCCGAGGCCATTGGTTTTCGTTTTTGTGGATGATATTGCCTCAGTTTTATAAATAATTGATTTTTGCTCGCTGATTTAAGATTCGCGAGCAGAGAGACGGGCGTTAGCGCCACCTTTTTCGACAGTTTTTCTGTTTCGAGTCACGATAGGCCGGTGTATTGTTCCGCGTGCGACGTGCACGAGGCGCCGATCGAAGATGTCCAGGTGTTTAGAAAATTATGAGGGCAGAATTCATCCTCGCTGAGTATCAAGGTCGGCTTCCGTGTCTTCTCGTGCGCATGAAGGAATTCGTCGACGTCACGACGCCGGAGCGTGGAGCCACGGTTTTTCTGCCGCAAATGTCTAAAAAACGCGCGCAGATGGAAACGATTAAGTGTGTTCATCCCGTTTATGCATGACCAAAAATACCACAGTTAGGGGGTATAAAAATGAAAAAGACGATAGCGGCGAGTTTGATTGTCGTAATCTCACTCGCATTAGGGGTCGTTTGCGCGGGGTGTACCACGTCGACGACGTCGAGCCCGAGTCCAGGTACAACCACAACGGCTCTTAGTAACGCAACGGTCGCTCGTGACGCGGCAGCCGCGCTTGGGGGTAACGCAAGTAACGCAGCCGCACTCAGTGACGCAACCAACCTTACCGTCGCGCAAGGGCAGAACTTTACGATCCAGCTGCAATCGAATCCGTCGACCGGCTACCAGTGGAAGCCGACCTACAACAACGCTTCCATAACGCTGGTCAATCAGACGTACGTGGCCAGCAGCTCGTCACTGCTCGGGGCGCCCGGCGCCGACGTGTTCACCTTCCGGGGAACTCAGACGGGAACCAGTGTCATCAAATTCAACTACGTAAGCCCGGCGAACCAAACAACAAACAGCGTGAACTACACGATAGATTGTACAACGAGCGTCACGTATAGTGTGAACGGGGTGCTCGTCTCGCAGGGCCAGGACTTTACGATCCCGTTGCAATCGAATCCGTCGACCGGCTACCACTGGGAGCTGACTCTCTATGACAACTCTACCCTTACGTTGGTCAATCAGACGTTTGCGAGCAGCGTAAGTACCTCGAGCGCCGTTGTCGGGGCGGGCGGCACCGACCTGTTCACCTTCCAGGGAACTCAGACGGGAACCGGTGGCATCTTGTTCAGCGAGATAAGCCCAGCGAACGAAACGACGAACCTGGTCATTTATTCGGTGGTCATCCAGTCGTAAGGCGGTGGCCCTTCTCTTTTTTTTATTTTATCGTTCTCAGAGCGCACAGCTCGTGGCTCGCACCATTGACGGGTAATGATCGGCGACTACCGTGGTTCGCGCATAGCGGCACTGCAGGCGTAGTCGTTATGATTCGGGTTCCGCGACTAAGCATAAACTACGGCAACCAGTCATCCTCGAAACGCTACCGCTTTGCGTATGACGTGTCACTCTCCGGCACGTTTGCTGCGCGACTGAGCACGGATAACAGCGGGGCGGACCTACCTTACAGTGTGCTTCTGTGAGACGCTGAGGAGCCACAAGCTCACCAAAAGCGACTTTTTTTGCGTACGTCGCTGCTGCAGTCGGGATCCGTTGGATCCACACGCTTACTGTTTATAGTCGTCAGCGCGTTCGACTATCGAGCGTCCACTCGCGGCTTGAGAAAGGGTCCACGCTGTGCGTAACGGAACCCGGATTAGACCCCTCCCGCTAGACAAACAGGGCACACGTGCTGCATTGCATCGCTAAGGACTCTCTCCAAGCGAATTCGTTCCCGCCGTGCCGTAGGATCGCGGTGACTGGCCACGACGACAACCGCCACCGCCGTGCAGCGTACGCTGACATACTCTCGCGCTAAAGCAGCGAGGTTCTACGGTCTGCGCTAAGTGCTAACGCAGTTGCCGTTTGAGGGGTATCAGTGCTCCCCTCGCTCGAATCTCTTTCTCCGAGCGATTGACCAATGTTGAACGCTGCATTGACGTCCGCGTGGTCAACGTGTCCGCAAGACGGACACTCAAATGATTTGTTGACGCGTTCTCCGAGACTAGCGCAGCGAGAACAGCGCTGCGAAGTATAACTGGCGTCTATGTATTCGACGGCTACACCGCTAAGTTCTGCTTTGTATCCTATAAATTGCTGAAGCTGATAGAACGACCACGAATTAAGTTTATGATTCCCTCGTTTGTGGTATTTCTTTGTATTCTTGCGTATGCCGGTCAACCGCTCAAGCCGCAGACCGCAGCCTGTTTGCTGTGCTACGTTGACAAGTTTACGGCTTATCTTGTGGTTAATGTCCTTAATAATGCGGCTCTCACGGTTCTTGATTTTCTTAACCGCGCCGTATTTGCCTTTTGATTGAAGCCGCTTACGAATAGCCTTATATTTCTGATGAATGTGTGGCGCTTGTTTACCGAGTTTGATAACTTTACCTGTAGGAAGCGCAGCTACGGCGATATGCTTCGTCGCGTTAACGTCTATTCCTATCCACGCGGTCGGCTTCGTTAGTGGTGGAACATCGACGCGATACGTTACATAGAAAAACTGACTGTCGGCTTCTACCTGTTTAATCTCTCCTAACGATTTCCACGTATCAAAGTCAACACCCAACGACGGTATTCTAACAATCGTTCCGTCTTGCTTGATTCCCTGTTGTGGAAGTGTCAGCTTAACCCTTCGCGCTATCTTCGCCTTACGATTCCGAGAATACTTCCTTAAGATTTGATTAGCAATAACCGATTTAAGACCGATGTGCTTAATGTGCTTCGTTGACTGCACCCTATTATCTATGGCGAACTGAGCGACTTGTTTAGCCTTCGCTAGTTCGTCGTCGAAGTCGTATGAGTGTCGAATCTTACACGTTAATAACATTATTTGCCTTTCTGTTCTTCGAGATATTTCTTGACAGCGAACAGCGTCACGGCTCCGCACGATGATATAAACTTGGATTGCGTCCATAACGTCGGCAATCTCTTTTTAAGTTGTGGAAACTCTTCGCGTAGAGCGTGTGACGTATAACCTTTGATTTTACGAACGACGGTATAAACTCCCGTCTTTGGGTTCACGTCTAATAGTAAAGGAATCTGCTGCTCGGATATCAGATCCTTTATTTTGTTTCAAGCAGCGAGACCGATTTCGTGCTCCTTTGAGACTCCAAAGCGCGATGTCGTAGTTATGGCGCGGCCACTCGCCCCCGCTTGAGATCTCACCTAATTATCGGCGCAGTCCAGCTAGGTGCGGATTGTAGTGACACGCTGCACGGTGCGCAATGCGCAGTCTACAAATGCGGTAATGATGCCCGAAGACGAATACCGCAATGGCTGCGTCTCGAGTGCTTCCGTTCTTAGAGGCGCACTCCACCCACAAGACGGTTCAGCAGATGAGTTGATTTGTCAAGGCATAGTGAGCAAAACCAATGACGAGCGAAAAGAGGTGACGATCTATAAAAGCCTGCGCGGCGCCTACGAACTATGCAGACTGGCTTCGTTTTCGCAGATTTCGTGCTGCAGACCTGCGCCGCTTCAGCTACGTGAGATTGACCACTATCGCTGGTTTTGACGCCGTGTACACAACCTTCACCGGTGTAACATCATTGGGAATAGAAAACGCGATGTAGACGCCGCACGCGCCTGGCTTGAGCTGTTCAGCTTTGATCGAGGCGTCGCAACTCGCGAGGCCCGCGGGGTAGTTTGCGTAGTACGATCGTCCGTCGTTGCCTACAAGGATGACATCCGAGTAGCTGAACGGGGTGCCATTTATCGCAGTGGTCACAGTCGCGTTGACAATAACATACTTGCTTCCCGAAATGGGGTAGAGCGGAGCATACTCACTTGTTCCGTAAGTGTCCCACACGTGCTGCGCTGCAGGGTCAGAGCCGTTGATAACGTTTTGTACGCCAAACGTCAGGTTGCCTGCCGTCGCGGTTTCGCGCAGCCGCACCTGCGCATTCGGCTGCGGCTGTACGTACGGAGGGTTCAGCGCGTTACTTGTTGACTCAGTTGTTAAGGCGGTTTGAAGCGTTGCAAGCACAACGATGGCCGCCAGTATAGCGATCGCTATTGCCGCGGATGCAGCGATTGCCTTCGAACTTCGTCTCATAAACCGCCCCCCTTATCGATAGATAACTTCCACCTGGACGTCACCGTTTGTCACGGTCCCGTTGCCTACGTTCGATTCGTGAATCAGCTGCGCTCCGTTCGGTAGGGTCACGGCCGTGTTGAGCGTGAATTGATCGATCCCCGCCTGTTTTGGGACGTAGAGATCGTAGTGGGAGAACACACCCGCGGGGAGGAGTGTAGTGGGAAGCGAGTACGTGTACGTGACGCTGCCCGTTGAGTGCGCCGGAACCTCGACGTACGACGAGAAAGCGGTGAGGTCGCCGCTTTCTGTCACGTCGGGCCCGAGGTGATAGGAGCTGTATCGTTCATTGAGGAGCTCTGCGCCTTCGGGCACGAGCGTCGTCGTGAAAACTTTGTAGGTCCACCCGCAGTTGTTCGCATAGGTTATGGTGACGTTCGACGTCTGCGTGCCATTGTCGTGGAGGTCAGTGTGGTACGTGATCGTTCGGTTAACGTCCAGATCTGCTTTGCCGCCACCAGAGTTTGCATCGACGACGTATAGGTAATCGCCCGCTTTTTTCTGAATCGCACCGTCATAGCCGTGCAGGGCGTCCGGTGCATAGATAAGGAGATGCCGTTGCTGACCAAGCGTTTGGAGGTTGCTGAGCAGGAGGAGCTTTTCGATGGGGTTGGCTCCTTGCACCGCCGCAATGAGCTTGCCGGTCATCTCTCCCAAGAATTTAGCGAGGTCGGGTTTTCCTACACCCCCTCCGGTGACGGAAGCGAAATATATGCGATCGATGATGTTTCTCCACGTGATCGTCTCGTTGGCGACCGTTAAGGGTCCTGTAGCTTTGAGGAGCACCTGCAGGCCCGTCAAATCGAGCGCGATGACGCCGTCGGCGTGTTGTCCCGTCAATTCCTGCCACGTCGAGAGGTAAATGGGGGCGAACGTGGCGAAGTCGTACTGGACGTTCAGGTCCCAGAATCGCACGAGCGATGAGTTGTAAAAACTCGTGAAGCTTTCCGGACCGTCGACATTGACGGCGGCGCTCAGCGTGTTATTTGCGTAGGCGTTACTCAGGCTGTAATACAGCTTCAGATTGGTTGGCTGGCCGTTCTGAATGTCGACTGAACCCACGCACGCCATAAAGCCACCGGTGTTTCTGAGCTCACTGTTGTCTTGGAGCACGAGAAGGTAGGTTCGCTCTTGGAAGAAGCCGAGACCGTTCAGTACGTCGATTGATGGCACCAATATCGCCGCCAGAACGAGTACAATGATAACGACCGCAGCGTACCGCATCGGACGGTTAGAGTCGCCGGTCATTGAGCGGTACCATTGCCCAGCATGCATATAGCATTTGCCGAAACTCACGGATCAAGCAGCCGATGGTTCGCGAAAGCTTTTCCGCGGCGCCGCCTCAGTCCAAATGCAGGCAGTGCTGCCCGCGCAGACCCCTCGCGCGGCATCAGCCGAGGGCCCATGCATCATTATGGCCTTGGTCGTTTCCGGCAGCTACTCTGACTTTGGGGGATGAGAAGACTGATGCACTGATCGATGAGGGAATACCCGCGCAGCCCGCGTTCCTGATTCCGTTGTCCGGCTGCTGATGTCCGAGGACACTGAGCTGAATAGAGCGACAGCGAATCGAAACGGCAAGGTATATAAAGTCGGAGGACGTTTTTCAGTTTGTTTCTCAACGGGCGACCTCCTTTATCAAGTGAGTTGTCGACGACGTCAGTATTCCGCTACGCGCAAGCCAAGGAACGATTAGCGTACGAGGAAGCGTGTTGAAGACAGAAGAGGAAGAAAATGAAAACACAGCGATTGATCGAAGTCGTCGCGGTAATGGCAATAGTTCTTTCCTTCAGCGTTCTAGGCACTTCACTCGCAACAGCCAAAGTACAGGTAGTACAGAACGTCCGCCACCACAGGGTGGCCGATCCGTCTGTACGTCCCACTCCCCCAGCGTTCCCCACGCCCACCCCGGGACAACCCATATGGTCATGGGTTGGGTCGATAATACACTGGGTGGGGTTGTTGTGGCAATGGCTACTGCAAACAGTACCCTTCCGGTTCTAGAGGCTCGAGGATTCGTCAGGATGCGGCGTTAAAAGTATTAGCTTAACGGCTGGACTTTAGCGCTGGTTTGACAGAGGTCGGGGGGACCAACCCCTCGGCTACGTTGTTTGCATTCTGGATGCTTAGTGTGACGCGGATTTTTTTGAGCATTGCATTATTTTTACAATATTGCGCTTTCGTAGCAAGTCGAGTTTCTTTTTTAATAAACCGGTCAATACACCGGTCAGCGTATATATTTTGACTTTTTAACGGTGCAGGTTATTGGCGGCGCACGCCAAGCACGCTGAACTTACGTTAGCTAAATTGGGAAAGATCTCGAAATAGGCAAGAAGCATTCATCGCGCACACCCGATCTCTGCAGCCCGAGCCTTGACAACAATGATCGGACTTTTATGCTGTGGGATCGATTGCGAAGTGCATCGGCCTGCCCACTTCTTTCGGCTTCGGTGCTCGCGCATTTTCTAACTAGCTCTGCGAGGCGCAGAAATGCGCTGAGTTCTGCGTTCTTCAGAGGGTGGTGTCGTGCACTGTCTCAACATTGTGTTCTTGATTCAATATCCACTGCTCTTCGCAACGGCGAAACCGCATTGTTTAAGTAAGTAAGATTATCTCTGTTATGTTTAGCGGACTAGGCAATTTAATGCTAGTAAACTGAGCAAACGACGAACCAATCAGGCGTGACAAAAGGGGGGAATCGCATGTGCCCACGGCTACCGAGGCGCAGCGAACAGGCGAGGCGATGGAGACTGTAGCGGTTGTCATTCCGACGTTAAACGAGGAACACGCAATCGGCAAGGTCATCGACGACGTGCCCGTTGCCGACCTCTTGCAGAACGGGCTCGAAACTGCCGTGTACGTGATCGACGGGCAATCCACCGACAAAACGAGGGAGATCGCCGTCGAAAAGGGCGCCCAGGTCATACTCGAAGAGCGGCAGGGAAAGGGTTCGGCCATTCAAACGGC